>JAJPXK010000170.1:0-5230 GCA_021205485.1 Clostridia bacterium
AATTTAATCTGTTCTTTTTTCTTTACTGTAGGGTTTAAAATAAAAGCAAACAAGAACTTTTCAGGAAAAACGTAATCAAAATCATTTGATGCATCAATATAATCTTCTTTATCTAATAAAAAAACAGCATCTATAACCTGTTTTGCTTCAACGCCGTAAATATTTTTTGCTATATCTACAGCGTAATTTTCTCTTACAGAAATAGCATCAAACCTTTCTAAAAGAGGTTTGATTTTGTCTACATATGTCTTAGGTGGATTATGTCTTGTTGCACCAAAAGAAGACGAATAAGATATTTTTGTTTTGTTTTCGTCAACAAAATTTAAAAAACAATCTTCTTTTACGAAAGGTATATTGTTATTCCATACCTGATCACCGCCTATTACGAAAGAATCGCATATTTCATTGAACATTTGCAAATCTTTTGCGTCAACCTGTATAGAACAATTATAATTTTTTTTCGCAAAAGTCATGGCAATACAATTATCTGGAATTATATATCTACCTGGTAACCCCTTGGCTTCCTGGATCATTAAGACAGAGAATCCCATTTTATTTAAGACCTTATTTAATGCAAAATATGTCAAACAGCCACCAAAATTTTCGTGTCCCCACCAACCATAAATTCCGACATCATAATGTACATTTGTATTATTGTTTTTATTATCTTCCATATATAGACCTCAATTCTTTTTCTTTTCAGGCGGTAAAACAGACTTTTCATCAAGGCGTTTTTTACGTGACGTCAGAAGTCTACCTACCTTATACGCCTTAGAGTTCATTCTGTCTGTAATTTCAAACTCAACCTGGGCGATTTCGCTTTTTAATGATCCTATTGTTCTTTCACTTTCGTCATCAAAGGTTACGGCAGTTTCTGACAATTTTTGTATTTCTAACGCGTGATCCATTTCCCATTCATTACACATATATACAGGATAACCGTATTCGTTAAATATAGACATTATTTCAGTAGCAAATTCATACTGCAAATATTTAGGGAAAGTAATCAAATCGTAATACAAAAAGTTTACAGCCCAGTTAACAAGATCATAATACGGATCTTCATATTTGGCTTTTTTCCATTCAGCAAAAACGTTTCTTACTACCAAAAGGTGTTTTTTATATTTATCTACCTTTTTGCCGTAGTATTGCCACATTAAAGATCCTTCGTTATACCAGCGGTAGTTATAAAACTTTTTATCGGTAAACACGACTTTTTTTGCCCTGGGGAAATACATAAACTGAAAAAGTTGGTCTTCGCCAAGGTCAAGCGCTTCGTTCAGCCTTAACTTGGGTTCTTGCTCTAAAAGTGATCTCTTTATAAAATGAAGCCACAAAAATGGTCTGCTGCTTTCTTCGGTAAACAAAGCCGACGTTCCCGAATGCTCGCCGCTGTATACAATATTCTTGGGTGAAAGTTTTTTCCATATCCATTCGGGAGTATTTTCGTTCGGATCAATCGGATTACCGCCAAAAACTACTATATCTGCATTTTCAGCTTCAGCAGTCTTTACTAAAAAATCATACATTCCCGGTTCTACCCTGTCGTCTGCGTCAACAAAGTTTATATACTTTCCTTTTGCAATTTCAAGCCCGGCATTACGCGCACTGGCAGGACCGCCGTTCGGCTTGTCTATTATTTTGATCCTGTCATCAAGTTTTTGAAGATGTTGCAAAACTTCTAACGAAGAATCTGTAGAGCCATCGTTTACACATATAATTTCAAATTTGCCATAGTTTTGCCATATAATGGAATATATTGCCGTTTTTAAATATTTGGCGGCATTATACACAGGAATTATTATAGAAACTAAAGGAGTCTGTCCTTCTTTTAAGTTATTCTGATCAATATTTTTTTCTGACATTTTAATTACCACACCCTATAAATTATGATCTACCCAAAATCGCTGCTATTTTTCTTCCTTTTTTCAGTTCTAATGAATGTTCAAGTTTATCAAGCCTTGCGTAAGCATCGTTAAGATAATTTTTTAATCTGAATGTTGTATCTTCAAGGTAAAACTTTTGTGGATCATCAGCAATTCGCAGGCACATATTCCTTATCCATTCGTCTTTTATCTTATTAAAACTAATCTCTCCTGACCTTTGCGCTTCATTAAGCTCTTCAGAAAATCTTTCCAAAAAAGATAAGCGGTATTCTTCTGAAATACGTTCATATGTATGCATATAGTTAAAGAACATTTTATTAAAATATTGCTCAATAAAATTTGCCTTTACGTCTTCATGCGCCATAATAAATTCGTGAATAAATTTGTATTCATCATTCATACAGAATACTTTGCCCTTACTGTTTATAGACGAATTAGGGTTATCCTGACGGTAATGGTAAAATGCCTTATCTACAAACATTACCGATTTTGCAAGCGAAAGAGTCTGAAACCAAAATCCATTGTCCTGATAAGATGCACCTGGTGTTTCATTGTGCCGTATATTATTTTCTCGAATAAATTCATTACGATATAGCCCTGTCCACGTATTCATCTGAAAAGTAAACATTTCCTTATTTTGTTTAGGCGACAAAACGGTATTATAATATTTTGTATCGGAACAAGTAGGTTCGTACTGTTTATTCTTTTTTCCGCCTTTAGACGTAAATGTATAATAATCCGACTTAATTACATCAAGATTAAATTGCTTAGCCTTTTTATAAAGGATTTCACACATTCCGGGAGCAATATAATCATCCGATTCTGCTATTCCAACATATTCCCCACGAGCTTTGTCAAAACCAATATTCATAGAGTTGCCATAACCGGCATTAGGTTTGGTTATACAAACGATTCGCTTGTCCTTTTTTGCATGCTTCTGTGCAATAGCAAAAGATTTATCTTTTGAGCCATCGTCCACACAAATAATTTCAATATCTTTTAATGTTTGCCTCTGACAACTATTAAGACATTCATCAAGATATTTTTCGACATTATAAATCGGAACGACTAATGTTACCAAAGGTGATTTTCTTTCCATAAATATTTACCCCTCTATTCTACTTTTCGTTAAGTATTTTGCTCGTTTATTACACATATTGCATTTGCCAATTAATTACTCCGCCCGCTGGATTACGCCGAATTGCTTTAGGCGACGCAAATGGTAATAAAAGGCGGAACGCTTCATCTTTGTTAGTTCCAAAGCTTTTCTCAAGTTTATCTTGCGTTCGCTGTAATCCATAGCCACGCTTACAAACTTTTCCGTATATTCGAAGTTAGGCCTGCCCGCGTGTTCGTTGGCCCCTGCCTCCGCAGCACGCTCGTTCGCCGCCTGCGCCTTTCTCTTTATCTCGGTGTTGTCGGGCACGTACGGCGCCACGAACGGTTTGTCGCCGTAGAAAGAAAACCCGCAATGCGAACAAAACCTCGACGTGCCGTTGTAGTCCGCCCCGCATTCGGGGCAGAACGACAGCTCCAGCCACTTAGCCCCGCATTCGGGACAGAAATTGCCCTCGTATTCCGTTCCGCAGTGGTAACACTTGTGTATCGCTTTATTTTCTTCCATTTCCTTCACTTCCGTCCGTTTTTTTCTTCGCCCCGTCTTTTCCGCCTTTCTTTACGGAATTTATATTCCGTCGCCGCTTTGGTTTAATTTTAACACATAAAAGCGGTATCGTCAAGACAATAAAGAAACTTTTTTTGATTGTTGCGGTATTAATTAAAGACAATAATTGAAATAATTGCCATTGCGTGCGGACAAACTTCAAAAAACTAACGACGGAATATAAATTCCGTCGCCTTTCCGTTCCTTATATATTATCGCCTTCGCTTAACTTTTTTCTTTGTCTTTCCGTTCGTTTATGTATTTGCTCGTTTTCTCCACGCCGAACGGGACGCCGCGTTATCCGCGCCGTCCTTAAGGCGTTTATTCAGTTGTGTTTATATCAGGACACAAGACGCATTTTGTCGAGGGTATGCCTGTGCTCCGTTCCCGTGGATATGAGATATATTCTCGTCGTGTCTACGCTGGAATGGCCTAACACGTCGGCGAGCTTAGCTATGTCTTTGCTTATCCCGTAAAACGTTCTCGCGAACAGATGCCTTAAGTTGTGAGGGTACACTTTGCTGCCCTTTATATTCGCCTGTATTCCCGCCTTTTTCATCTCCGACCAGATCTGGCGTCTGTCTATAGGCGTTTTGTTCCTCGTTATAAAGATCGTTCCCCGCTTTATACCTTTATCCGATATATACTTTAACAGCTTTCTGCATAACGCTTCGGGCAGCAACACCGTCCTCGTCTTGCCTTTTAAAGATATCTCTGCTTCCCTTTTGTTTACAGCCTCTACGGTTATGTATTTAAGCTCCGACGCCCTTATCCCCGTAGAGCATATGGTTTCTATTATAAGGCTGAGTCTTTTCTTTTTGTTATCCTTTTTCAATGTCTCTAAAAGCCTGTCGTATTCGGCTCTGCTCAAGTCTCTGGAATCGTCTCTGTAAGTTTTTCTCTGGACGTGAACATACTTTAACTTCCAAGGCTTGTTGTGATACGCGAACAGTTTGTTTACCGCGGCGAGGCAGGCGTTTATCGTTTCGGGGGCGCAGCCGCTTTTTATCAATTCCTCCTTCCATTCTATGGCCGACTCCTTCGTCGCGGCTTTTCCGTTGAGGCGTTTGCCGTACAAGGTTATATTCCTGACATACTTTTCCGCCGTGGCTTCGCTTCTTTCTTCCGCGCGCAATCTCCTTTTATACCTTTCTATTTCCTCCCCGTTTAACGCTATTTTTTCCGTCATCTGTATTTCCTCCATATTTATTTGAATTATTATACAAGATAACTTTACTTTTTGCTCCTTTATTATACTGTTTTTATGAAAAAAAGTGAACCGCCCGTTAAACGGACGGTTTAACTTTTTGCAATATAGAAAAATTTAGACAAATTATTTTTATTTTTCCTTACTCCGACTTGAAGCCTTTGATTTTAGTTCTTTTATTTCTGTTTTGTTAATTTTTCGCATTGCTTAAGACTCATTACGCTCCCCTCGCACAGGGGAAAAGGCAATGAGAAGATTGCTCACCAAGCCACCATTCTGTCATTCTGAGTGCTATCGAAGAATTTCCTTTACAGCTTAAGCCACCGCTGAAACGGTTAACAAAGTTTACCGATGGGTTTTCTGTAACATGATTACGGTCTACGGGTCAAGATCTCCTTCAACATCGCCCTAACGGGCTATGCACAAAATGAAAGAGACGTAAGGTCACATATTAATAGAGGCTGTAGTACGATA
>JAJPXK010000170.1:5246-6162 GCA_021205485.1 Clostridia bacterium
GAACTAAAAACTGTTCCATTTGGTCTACCTACACAAATTCGTAAGGACCTTAACGAAGAGCCCTTTATTGCCACTGAAATTAATTACTATCATTTCTTAAAAAATCAATTTCAATTTTATAGAATAATTTCTTCTCACCAACCAATGCACAAAAATTAAAAAACATGAAATATAAAAAACCAATTTACAAAACAAAAATCATATGGTAAAATAATTATAAAAAAGGAGAACTAAAGTGGCTATTAACGATTACATCAAACAAGATAGAAGTAATTTCTTTCAGCATATGTGCAATACTCCCGAAAATTTCTTATTGGAATTAGGAGAACTTCGAAGCCGCCATTCTGATATAATAAAAGATGGTTATGAGGATTATGGTATGACGGTGCTAACCGCAACAAACGTATATTCAGGCTCAATAAATCCTGAAGTATTTGTTTTTTATCCTGGTTTCAACCGTGAAAACTATAAAAAAGTCCTCAAAAAATTCTATGTCCAAATGAATGACTTTATCGCAACATACCATAATGTCGACGAAGAAGGAGCCGACATGTTAAACGACTTTTATATCGCTTATGTTGATCACTTTCAAAACTATGTTAATGATTTAAACGGAAATGGATATTCTATCACAATTCCAAACCCAACAATAATTCAAAAAACTTTTGTAGATGGCTACATTCGCTCTACTAAAGCAACGACGCCATCACTAAAAATGAAAGAATTTGACGATGCCTTTCTTTTAATTCAAAATTCGATTGCTCTTTCTTACGCAATAAACATAAAAAGCACTTATGAAGGAAACTTGAGTTTAACTCCGAAAGATATTACCAAGTATAAAAAATCACAACAATGATTTTTATAAATGAGAATAAAAATTTAATAAAAAGAAAAAATCCAGATTTATTATATGGAT
>JAJPXK010000048.1 GCA_021205485.1 Clostridia bacterium
CTATTTAAATAGCCGCCAGACGTTTCCAATTATACAGGCGGCTATTTTTTTATGTAATGAATTACTATCTTTTACGTTTTTAATATTTATACAAACACCTTGTCGTATAATCCGCAGGAGGCGAAGCCTTCGTAAAGTTCGTCCTGCGTCATCTCCTCCCCGCTTTCAAGCCGCAAAATAAGATATTTTTTATCGTCTAAAAGCGATATGGCTTTGCGATAGGTAAGCTCGCCCGAAACCAATACATACTTTACCTCAAGCCCCCTTTTAAGCTTATCTGCCGTAGCGAAATTGATTTTTGAAGCGTTAACGGGCCTTTCAAACAGAGACAATATCAAAAACAAAGCGAAAGACAAAACGCTTAAATTAATAGTTGTAATTACGGTTATCACAATTAACGCGACAGATACCAATATTGTTGTAATATATAAAATTACAACTGTAATTTTTTGCGAAAAAACCTTCAAAAGCAGGCATTTTGCCGCCCTTCCTCCGTCCAAAGGATAGCAAGGCAGTAAATTTATGGCGAGCATTACAACATTTGCCTGCATTATCGTATCAGTGTAGGCGTACGTTAAGGGGAAGAACCACCAGATGGCTGTAATAAATATACATACAACAAAATTCACTGCGGGGCCCGCGAGCGACAGGCGTATTTCGTCGGACAGAGATATCCCCTCTAAATTGCACACAGCGGCCGCCCCGTATGGCATGAGCTTTACCTTGTCGCAGACAAAGCCTAATCTTTTAGCATAAAAAATATGACCGCACTCGTGCATGAGCGCGGTCAGCGTGTATATTAAAAATATAGGAAGTCCGCCGAATATAGCGCTGAATATCCCCGCGGCCGCAAACATCGGATGTATGGTAATTTTCACGAATTCCAGACGGGCAGGGCGCCGCTTAAAGTATAGCAGTTTAAAAGTTCGCCGCCGTTATACATAGATACGCTCACCTCGCCGCTTCCGTCGGTGTAGCCTACGGGAATATTGCCCTTCACGCTTTCGCCCTGCGAATAATACACCGCGCTGAGCCCCGTAATAACGCTTGTAAACGCCGAGGTATGTTCCACCTTTACCGTATACAGGCCGGCAGTGTTCTGCGTAACCGAAGCCACCGTTCCGTCGCATACGGGGTACACGCAGCAATCGGCCGTAAAGGTTATTACGCCCTCCGCGCTTACGGAAACTTCTGCATCGGCGAGGTCTGACACCACAGAAACAAGCTGAAACTCTGAATAAGAGGCCTCGGCGGTCGTCTCAGCCGACAAAGATTTTATAAAGGTGTTTATAACGCTGTTCGCCATAAATACGTTGGTAAGGAATATACCTACCGCCAGAAGGCAGGCCGCTACAATCTCGGCCACAAGAATTTTGCCCGCCCTGTCGCTTATCGTCGCGGCGAAGGCCTTTTTGCCCTCTTCCTTAGGCGGTACGGACAAATCTTCGGCGAAAACATAGTCGCCGAGGCGTTCGTTTACGCTGTCTACCACCTGTTCTTTGAGTTCTTCGTCATCCCTCGCATTTTTACGTTTGA
This sequence comes from Clostridia bacterium, assembly GCA_021205485.1. Lineage (GTDB taxonomy): Bacteria > Bacillota > Clostridia > Christensenellales > Borkfalkiaceae > Coproplasma. The sequence continues at coordinate 1,537 of JAJPXK010000048.1, forward strand.
ATAGATTTTTCTTTTTTACCACGCTGACGGTGCTGACGGGCACTTCGAGCATCTGCGCGTATTCCAGTTCATCGTTCATAAATCTGCCTCCGCATTTTGATTTTAATCTAATTTATGCTTTGCAAGGCTTTGGTAGAACGGGCGTAAACTTAAAATTATTGTCGTAAAAAGTCCATAATAAAAGATCCGCCGTAAAGCGGACCTTATCTTTATTCCTTGCCTTTATCCTTGCGGATTTGTTTTACCGTCTTTTCGTAGCCGTTGTCTGTAGGAGTGTAGTAAACCCTGCCCTTCAGCCTGTCGGGCAGGTATTGCTGTTCTACCCAGCCGCCGTAGTTATGCGGGTACTTGTAGTTTTTTGACTGAGCCTTTGCCTCTTTATCTCCGTAAGAATTGTCCTTTAAGTACGGCGGAACGCCGTCGTCGTCGCGGACTTCTTTGGCGTCTTTTACAGCAGCATGGTAAGCTGAGCAAGCGGCGTTGCTTTTAGGCGCCTCGCACACATAAACTATGGCGTTTGAAAGGGGAATAAGCCCCTCGGGGTAGCCAATTTTTTCCAGGGCGTACATCGCCGAAGCCGCCACAACCAGAGCCTGAGGGTCGGCCATGCCTACGTCTTCAGACGAATGCACCACCAGCCTTCTCGCCACTATCATAGGGTCGCAGCCGCCCTCTATAAGCCTCATCGCGTAGTACAGCGCCGCATCGGAATCGCTCCCCCGCAGCGACTTGCAAAATGCCGAAAGATAATCGTAAAAATCGTCTTTATTATAAGAAAGAGCCTTCTGCTGTATAGACTGTTCGGCGTCGGCGAGCGTCACCTTTATAGTACCGTCGGCCTGCGGCGAGGTAGTCAGAACGGCGAGCTCCAAAGCGTTGTAGGCCGAACGCAGATCCCCGCCCGACATCAAAGCTATGTGTTTTACCGCCTCCCCGTCAACATCGGTCTTATACGCGCCTAAACCTTTGCGTTTATCCTTTAAAGCCTTGCGCAAAGCGCCCTCGATATCCTCAACGGAAAGGCGTTTAAACTCAAAAACGCGGCAGCGGGAAACTATGGCGGGCGTCATTGAAGCGTAGGGATTTTCGGTAGTTGAGCCTATAAAAATCACCGTTCCCTGCTCTATCGCGGGCAGCAGACTGTCTGACTGCGTTTTGTTGAAGCGGTGGCACTCGTCAAGCATAAGATATGTGCGTTTGCCGTACATCTTAAGGGTGTTTTTCGCGTCCTCCACCGCCTTTTTAACGTCGGCTACGCCCGCCTGAACGGCGTTGAGGCGGATAAATTCGCCGTGCGTCGTAGACGCTATAATATTCGCGAGCGTGGTCTTGCCCGTACCGGGAGGGCCGTAAAATATGCAGCTTCCAAGCCTGTCAAGCGATATGGCCCGCCTTAAAAGGCTGCCTTCCGCCACTATGTGCTGTTGGCCGATAAATTCGTTTAAGTTGTTTGGCCGCATACGCTCGGCAAGCGGTTTAGCCCGCTCTTCGTTGCCGTTTAAATCGAATAGATCCATAATGGTACGGGGTCAATCCTCTAAAAGTTTTTTAATTTCGTCCATATGCGCCTTGGTTATATCGTACCCTTCGGCGTAAGCCTTGTCAAGATTTTTTACGGCGTACTGGCTCATATCCTTCATCTCGGGGGCGAGCATCAGGTCGCAGGGGTAGTCTGGCGAACTGCGTTCTTTCGCCGTGTTTACGCTGTCTACGATATCGAATACCCTTGTGATTTTAGCTATAAGGTTAGGTACCTTTGTTACTGGCTCGTCGGCGTTTTTTATCGCGTCTATGCCGATAACGACGTCGGCCCCTAAAGCTTTAGCCTGCCTTACGGGCACGCGGCACAGCACTCCGCCGTCGACAAGCAGCATATCGCCGTACTGAACGGGGCGGAACACAGCGGGTATGCTCGCCGAGGCCTGCACGGCCGTAGCCACGCTGCCTTCTTCCATAATTATAAGCTTGCCCGAATACAGGTCTACCGCCGTACAGTTGAATGGAATCTTCAAATCGGAAAACTGCATTCCGCCGATGTACTGCAGAAAGAGTTTCTGCAGCTTTTTGCTGCGTAAAATGGAAAGCCTTGTGTACGGAGCGACGTCTACGTCTACAAGGTCAGAAAGTTTTAATTTCAACACAACGTCGCGTATGGTGTCTATGTCTATCCCGCAGGCGTAACAGCCGCCTACCACGGCGCCCATCGATGTGCCTGAGATGCAATAGGGGGTAATCCCCTCCTCTTCCAGGGCTTTGATGACGCCTATGTGAGCGACGCCCCTCGCCCCGCCTCCGCCTAAGGCGAGCCCTAATTTTTTACTCATTTTTTTCACCTATAAATAATAAAATCTATGTATGACAACTAAGATTGTACATAAAACCAAATATATTTTGCTCGCGGCCCTGCTGACAGCGTACGCCGCGATGCTTATTTTATATCCCGAAAAGTATATAGCGGCAAGCCTTGACGGTTTAAAACTATGGGCGGTATGCGTTGTGCCCTCGCTGTTCCCGTTTATGGTTATATGCGCCGTATTTACAAATACCGGCATAGCTTACAAAGCTTCCCTTCCGCTTGCAAAAATTATGAAAAAACTTAAACTGCCCGCGGTATCGGCCGCAGCGTTTATAATGAGCGCAATGTCGGGATATCCCGCGGGGAGCCGGATTTTAAGCGAATTTTATATAAACGGCAGCATAGACTCCCGCGGCGTAAAAAAACTCGCCTGCCTGTGTTCCACTACCGGGCCTCTTTTTGCTATAGGCGCGGCAGGGGTAAACATGTTCGGCGACAATATCGCGGGGGTAAAACTGTTTTTGGCTCACATAATTTCGGTGCTCGCGGCAGGCCTGGCGTTTTCGTTTTTTTGTAAAGAGGGGCAAAGCGACAGCCTGCCTCCCGTTTTAAAAACCGACGTCGTAAAAGAGAGTTTTTACGGCTCGGTTGCCGCCATTCTTACGGCGGGGGCGTTTATCGTGTTTTTTTACACAGCCGCGCGGGCCGCGGACGACCTGAATATATTATTCCCTTTAAAACAATTTATAAGCCTTTTTTCTGGCGCCGACTTAGCCGACGCGGTGTGCGTAGGGCTTATTGAAATGACGGGAGGCTGCGCCGCCGCGGCAAAGACGGGCGACGCCCTGGCCCTGCCTTTTGCGGGATTTATGATAACGTTCGGCGGCGTTTGCATTATAATGCAGCAGCTTTGCTACCTTATCCCCGCGGGAGTAAAGCCCGCCGTATTTATATTGCAAAAATTTTTACAGGGCGTTTTATGCTTCTGGATACTGTTTTTTATAGGGTAAATATTCTTTATAGAATAAACGTATTGTTTTAAACAACTATTCTGCCGTTCCCTCAAGGGGAAGCCATTAAGACAGCATCGCCGTCAATAACACCCTAACACTCTGAAAGAATTGGTGGCGTTTTTAAGTTCATTAAGGGCTTTTTGAGTTGCCATAGACGAATAGTCGGCCTCAAGCTCGATAAAAAAGCGGTACTCGCCTACCTTGTCTTTTATAGGGCGGGATTCTATTTCGGCCATATTTAAGTTATAGCTGTAAATTATATTCAAAAGCTTTAAAAGTCCGCCCGGAACGTTAGGGCAAGTAAGCGATATAAACACCTTGGTTGAGACAAAACCTTCGGGTATGCCGCCCTTTACCACCTTTAAAAAGTGTGTGTAGTTGTTTTTTTCGTCGGAAATGCACTCGTCCGACATATCCAGCCCCTCGCGTACGCACTGCGCGCCGGCTATGGCCGCCTCCGCTTCGGACTTTATCTTATCCAGCGCCCCCGAAGTGGAATCAGCGGCTACGGTAACGGCGTAGGGGTAATTTTTTGCGATAAACGCCGAACACTGGTCCAGGGCCTGCGTATGCGAATATATGCGGTTTACCTTGGATTTATCCGCCCCCGCGAGGGTGAAAAACCTGTGGTCTATCTTTACCGTATATTCGCTTACGGCGCACAGTTCTTCGTGCATCTGCAGAAGGTCTATATTCTGGCGCACGGCGCCGTTTATTGTGTTTTCTATAGGCAGCACCGCCGCCTGCGTTTCGCCCGACAACAGGGCGTTGACGGTAAGATGGAAATTTGCGTAAGGTATCAGCTCGGCCTCTTTGCACATCGCCCTCGCAGCAATCTCGCAGTAGCTGCCTGCGGGGCCTAAATATCCTGCTTTCGTCATTTTCTCACCCTTAAAAATTATACTTTTTCGGCTATATCCAAAAGCAGCCTTTCGGTGTCGTTCCAGCCGAGGCAGGGGTCGGTTATGGATTTGCCGTAAATTACGTCGTCGGTCTGGTTGCCTTCCTCTATAAAGCTCTCTATCATAAGCCCCTTTACAATGCCCTTGAAGTCTTTATCGTAATTTCTGTTCTGCATTACTTCTTCGCATATGCGTATCTGCTGTTTAAACTTCTTGGCGCTGTTAGAGTGGTTTGCGTCTATTATTATCGCGGGGTTTTTAAGGCCCGACTTTTTGTAGCCCTCTAAAAGCTGCATTACAAATTCGTAGTGGAAGTTAGGAATATCGTTGCCGTAGTTATCCACGGCGCCCCTTAAAATGGCGTGCGCG
>JAJPXK010000046.1 GCA_021205485.1 Clostridia bacterium
AAAAAGTACAATTATTTCTAATTCTTAATTCATAATTCTTAATTGACTTACCCGTTTTCGATTTTTATCGAAACGCCCGTGCCTGCGTCCTGGTACATTATCCAGTAGCCGCCGTTTGAAACGGGGATATACCCCGCCATGCCCTTTAAACTTTCGGGCGGGGTTTCGGGGTTTTCAGAAGGCGCCCCGTAACAGATATACCTCGGCTTTTCGTCCATAAAAATCACGCCGAATACATAAAATTTACCCTTTTTATAGCTGATTTTAGCCCAGCGGGAATTTTCTACCACCCTCTCAAGCTCCTTTTCTTCGGGATATGTACTAAAAATCCTCTCTATCTCGGGCTTCATCCTCTCGTAAAAGCCTACGTCTCCGGCCAGCGGAATTTCCTTCGCCTCGTCTTCCCGCTCTTTTTCGCAGGCTACTCCTTCGTCTTCCTGCTCCTGGCGTACGCCGACAAAATCTTCATTTTCTGCGCCGCGCACCTCTTCTTTTTCTTCCTCTTTATCCTCGCGTACAGGGCCGCCGCCCTCATCGCCGATAGGGTTTTTGTCTCTTTCATAATAATTTTCCTCAGCCAACGCCTCGTCGTCGTAGGCGGCGTTTTCGCCCTCGCAGACCATTTCGCTCTTTTCCACCGCCCGCCTCGCGAAGTCGGCGGCATAGCGGTAATCGCCGCATATTGCCGTGGCAATTAAATTAACTTCGCCCTTTAAAACAAAGCAGACGGCGGCGGCGAAGCCGTAAGAGGTATCAACCTCGCTCTCCCCTTTAAAGCCCTCTTTGTCGAACACCTCCTCGCGGGCCCCGTCGGATACGGCGAAAACGTACCGCCCTTCGCTAAGAGGGGCAAAATTTATCAGCGTAACCTCTATCTGCAAAAAATTGCCGTATTTTTCTGTCTTGATAAGTCCCGACAAAACGCCCCCGTCGGTAGAAAAACCGCTCTTTTCTCCCCGTATCACGGCTATATTTTTGGTATATCCTGCCACATTAAACCCCTCGCGTTATAAATTTTGCTTTTATTACATAATATACTTAAAACACACGCCTAAATTGCAAAATTTTGCAATAAAATAAATAAGTTTAGCGTTTAACAAAAAATGTTTATAACTGACCACATATCCGCGGCAGGCAAAAAACATAAAAAAATAATTGCCTTACGCAAAGTTTTGCCGTATAATTAACATGACACGAAATTTGATTTGTAAAGAGGAGTTTATTATGGCACTTACAAAAAATCAAAAGATTCTCTCGTTTGTAGAGGAAAGCGCCAACCTTGCTCAACCCGACTATATCGTCTGGATAGACGGCAGTCAGAAACAGATAGACGAATTGAGAAAGGAAGGGGTGTATTCCGGCGAACTTATTAAACTTAACGAAAATTTGCTTCCCGACTGCTACCTTCACCGCACAAAGGTGAACGACGTGGCTCGCGTGGAAGACAGAACTTTTATATGTACAACAAAAAAGGAAGACGCGGGCCCTATCAACTACTGGATGGATCCTAAACAGGCTCACGAACTCTGTAACGAAATTTCCCGCGGAAGCATGCGCGGCAGAACTATGTACGTTATCCCCTATTCCATGGGCGTAATAGGCTCTGACTTCGCCCGCTACGGCATAGAAGTAACCGACAGCATCTACGTTGTCCTCAATATGTGCATTATGACGAGGGTAGGCAAAAAGGTGCTTGAAGCCATCGGCAAAGACAGCGACTTTATAAAGGGCTACCACGCAAAATGCAACGTTGACGCGGATAAGAGATATATAATGCACTTCCCCGAGGAAAATTCCATAATCTCGGTCAACTCGGCTTACGGCGGCAACGTGCTTTTAGGCAAAAAGTGCTTCGCCCTGAGAATAGCCTCTTACCTCGGCAAAAACGAGGGCTGGATGGCAGAGCATATGCTTATTTTAGGCGTCACATTCCCCGACGGCGAAAAGAAATATATAGCGGCGGCGTTCCCCTCGGCCTGCGGAAAAACCAACCTCGCAATGCTTATTTCCCCTAAACACTACCTTGAAAAGGGATATAAAGTTGAATGCGTAGGCGACGATATCGCGTGGATAAGGGTAGGCGAAGACGGCAGACTCTGGGCGGTAAACCCCGAAAACGGCTTCTTCGGCGTTGCCCCCGGCACTAACGAACACTCCAACCCTAACGCCCTGGCTTCAACAAAGCGAGGCACTATATTTACCAACGTAGCGTTAAATACCGACGATATGACGGTTTGGTGGGAAGGCCTCAACAAAGACCTGCCCGAACACTGCATAGACTGGACGGGCAAACCCTGGAATCCTGAAAAATACGACAAAAAGGATAAATCCACATGCGCGGCTCACCCTAACTCAAGGTTTACCGCTCCCGCGCAGAACTGCCCCTGCATCTCGCCCGAATTTGACAGCTTAAAGGGCGTTCCCCTGTCGGCTATAATCTTCGGCGGCAGAAGGGCGACGACTACCCCCCTTGTTTACCAGTCGAGAGACTGGAATCACGGCGTGTTCGTAGGCAGCGCGATGTCTTCGGAAACTACCGCGGCGGCTACGGGCGCCGTAGGCGTATTGCGTCACGACCCTATGGCTATGAAGCCCTTCGCAGGCTACCATATGGGCGACTACTTCCAGCACTGGATAGATATGGGCAAGGTTGTAAAAAATCCGCCTAAGATATTCAACGTAAACTGGTTCCGCCAGGATAAAGACGGCAACTTCATCTGGCCCGGCTTCGGCGACAATATGAGGGTGCTCGAATGGATTTTGAAACGCTGCGAAGACAGCGTTGACGCGAGGGAGACGGCCATAGGCTATGTGCCCTACGCTCAGGATATCGACCTTGAAGACCTCGACTACGAAATCGTCCCCGGCAAGAAATTCGGCGCAGACGACCTTGAAGAAATCCTCAAGGTAGACGAAACCCGCTGGGCCGCGGAAGCCGAGGAACTTGAAGGTTACTACAACGACGCCATCCAGAGCAGAATTCCTAAAGAACTCTGGGATTGCCTTGCAACCTTAAAATCAAACTGTGCCAAAGCTAAAAAGTAATTTACGTTAAATCATATAAAAGTACGGCTGCCGTCAAGGCCCCGTACTTTTTTATTTATAATGATGGTTTATCCTGTAATTCGTAATCCTGCGTGAGGGCATAGCCCGAAACTTTGCACACCTTATTGTAAAAGGTTTCAGATTATATGGTGCAAAGCGGAGTGCGTAGCACGCAGTCGAAGGATCTCATTCCAACCGCTTTTGTTCCATCGAGGAGATCCTTCGACTTCTAATCAACGGTAAAATAAAAATAGTGAGTAATTGCTTTAAAAAGGTTAAAATTAAGGGCAAGGCTTAATGCCTTGCCGCTTAAAAATTTTTTATTCGTTTGAGGATATGTCGGGGTCAATTTGATTTTTTGTGCTATTTTTTTGACCAGCCGTCTGGTACGCGTGAGGCATAAACACGCTTACGCCCTTATTTCTTAATCGCAATATGGCGTAGTACAGGGGAATGCCTAAAACATAAATCCACAGGGCCTCGTTCAAAATCATAACGCCGAACTCGTACCAGTAGACAACGTCGGGCGTACCCGCCAGAATCCACACTGCGGGGATTATAAAGGCGTTTAAAAGAACAGGGAATATGCCGCCTATCGCCACCCTCAACACGTTATTTTTAATCAGTTTGCCCGTAAGGTAAGTTAAAAACGCCGCTAAAAGAGTAGCAAGACTGCCTAAAAATATGTCGTACACGCCGTAGCCCGAAAATAAATTGGCGAGAATACAGCCTATGTACAGCGCCGGCACCGTTTCGGGGAAGAAGAGGGGCAGTATACACAGCGCTTCGGCTGGCCTTATCTGCAATGGCCCGTACGCAAGGCTGCCTAACGACCAGGTAAGCACAACGTACAACGCTGCGATTACGCCTGCTCGGCACAGCATTTTAGCGTTCCAGTGAGAGAAATCTCCTGCTATGCCTTTGAATAAAGTTTTCATTTTGTTTTTACGGATATCGGCCGCAAAATATAAGGGACGGCTTAAAAACCGTCCCCGAAAATACTTTTATATCCGTATCTCCTTCGGTTTTTTTAAGGAAGTGTTGAGCCGAAAACCTTCCTGTTAAAAAGCATTTTTAATGCGTTTTTATTTGATGTAGCTTTTATAATAAGGTTATTATTTTTAATCTGCTTATGTGCATCCTTCTATGCTGGTCGCGGGTTCCCGCGGGATCCTTCGACTTCGCTCAGGATGACAAGGGAGAGGCAAATTATGGCTCCCCTATTAGGGGAGCTGGCCTCAGGCCTGAGGGGTTCTTCTTTATTAAAACCCCTCCGCCACTTTGTGGCCCTCCTCCCCTAACAGGGGAGGCTTTTATATTTGATTCAATACCCCCTTATTCTTCCTTGTTTTCGGGTTTTTCGGTGTTTTCGGGGGCGGGGGTCTCTTTGCCGGCACCGCTGTTGCCTAAATAGGTGCCGAGGTAAATTTCCTTTTTGCCGCGGGCGGGTCTTGACTGCCTTGAGCGGTCGTTATTTCTGTCGCCGTAACGCTTGTCGCGGTTGTAGCCGCCGTCTTTGCGGTAGCCCCTGTTGCCGTTATACTCGCGGCCTTCGCGGTTTTCGCCGTCTTCCCTTTTATAGCCGCCTTCCCTGCGTTCGCCGTAGCGTTTGTCGCGGTTGAACTGCCTTCCGCCCTGAGCGGGACGGCGCGTATTGTCGTAGGGGCGGCCCTTATAGGGCTTCCTTTCGTAAGGTTTTTCGTTATTAGGGATAATTACCACCCTTCTTAAAGGCTCCTTGCCTTCGGATACCGTTTTAACCTCGGCATTTTCGGCGAGGGCCGAATGAACTACCCTGCGTTCGTAGGGGCTCATAGGGTCCAAAGCGACGCGATGCGCCTTTTCTACGGCTTTCTGAGCCTTTGCTACAGCTATGGCTGTAAGTTTTTCTTCGCGGGCGGCGCGGTAATTTTCGCAGTCAACAACTACCCTGCGGTATTCGTCTCTGCCGATGTTTGCTACAGCCCCGGCTATGCACTGTATGGCGTCAAGAACTTCGCCCCTTCTGCCTATCACGGCCGATGTATTTGTGGTTTTAATTTCAATTTCAATTTTTTCGCCGTCAGAAACAATTTCGTTAAAAGCGGGTATTTTAAGAATTTTAAGAAGTCCGTCTATGAATGCCGATGCTCTTTCGCTGTCGGTAGCCTTTTTAACTACCTTTACTTTAGCTTTTACCGAACCGAAAAGCTTCTTTTTTCCCTCTTCCACGACTGTAATTTCAGCCTCTTCCTGTGTGATGCCGAGGGTCTTCAATCCTTCGGCTACGGCTTCTTCCACCGTTTTGCCGGTAAATTCGTTTTCCTGCAATTCTTCCATAATTTAAATTTTCTCCTTAAATTTCGTCACTTCCGCTTAAGCTTCTTCTTTTCCTTCTTTTCGGCGGATTTGTGAAGATACTTGTCCAGCTCGTTTCTCTCTTCCAGCTTTTTGAACCTTTCGTTTATTACCTTGTTTACTATCAAAGTGGTGACTAAGCTGTATGTTGTGTTGGTAATCATATAGATAGAGAAGCCCGCGCTGTAGAAGAACGAGAATATACCATACATAACGGGCATAAGTATCATCATCCACTTGTTTGTCTTTGCCCCGCTGCCGTCTACCGTGCTTAATTCGTTCATACTCTTTTGAGTACGCATAGAAATAAACTGCGATAAAAGCATCATGCCTATCGCGAGCACGATTAAAACAAAGTAACCGTTGTAGGTATCCTTTTCTTCTGTGAGGTTAGCGGTGACTTCGTTGTATGATTCCTCGTAGTTGTCGCTTATATTCGCCCTGGATAAGGTAGATTGGAACTTGCTGAACGTAGGAACTTCCTTATTCAGCATAGAGTCGGGGTACCAGATATTGCCTATCCATAAAAAGCCGTCTTTATTTGCTCTGTACTCTTCCGCCGCGGCTTTGCGGGCCTCTTCCCTTATATAGTCTTTAACAAAGTTTAATTTCGTATTATCGGTAAGGCTGTTGAAATAACTTGCGGTAATTACTTCATCATCCTTATCGTGAGCTATCATATCAT
>JAJPXK010000105.1 GCA_021205485.1 Clostridia bacterium
CTGTTAAAGTATGCTTTTTTAGGAAATTTTTTTATATATTTTTTTAAGTTTGTTTATTGATAAACTTAAAAAAACACGCAAAAAGGCCTTCCCTTGACGGGTAAGGCCTTTTTTTGCTTATATTATTAAATTACTTTTTTTCTGAGCGGAAGACGAGTTCGCCGTTGTTTACGTCTACCGTCACCACTTCTCCGCCTAAAACTTTGCCAGCGAGAATTTCGTCGGAAAGTCTGTCTTCTATGCGTTTCTGCACGACCCTCTTCATAGGGCGGGCGCCGTATTCTTCGCTGTAGCCTTCCTCTAAAAGCTTATCCATAGCCGCGGGGGTTACATTCAGAGAGATGCTCTTTGCCGAAAGTTTTTGCGAAAGGTTGTCTATTATCTTGCCGCAGATCTCGCCCTGCTCTTCGCGGGTAAGCTTGCGGAAGATTATTATATCGTCGAGCCTGTTTAAAAATTCGGGTTTGAACTGTTCGCGCAGAGCTTCGGAGATATTTTCCTTCATATCCACGTAGCCGTCGTCTTCGTCGGAGCGGAAACCGAAGTTAGACATCTTTTTAATCTGGCTGGCGCCGACGTTAGAGGTCATTATAATTATGGTATTCTTGAAATTGATCACTCTGCCCTTACTGTCAGAAAGTCTGCCGTCGTCCAAAATCTGCAACAGAATGTTGAACACATCGGGGTGAGCCTTTTCAATCTCGTCAAACAACACTACGCTGTAGGGCTTGCGCCTTATCTTTTCGGTAAGCTGGCCTCCGTTGTTGTCGTCGTAGCCTACGTATCCCGGAGGGGCCCCGATAAGCTTTGACACGGTGTGTTTTTCCATATATTCAGACATATCCAAACGAATCATAAGGCTTTCGTCGCCGAACATGCACTCTGCGAGAGCCTTTGCGAGGTCGGTTTTGCCTACGCCGGTAGGGCCTACGAAAATGAATGAGCCTATAGGTTTGTTAGGCTCGTTGAGCCCCGCCCTCGCCCTGCGGATGGCGCGGGAGACGGCGGACACGGCTTCGTCCTGGCCTATTATGCGTTTATGCAGGTTTTCCTCTAAGTGCAAAAGCTTTTCGCTTTCCTGTTCGGTGAGTTTTGTCACGGGAACGCCCGACCAGTCGCTGACTATGGCGGCGATTTCTTCGCTGCCTATAGAAGCTGAGCCCGCGTGATCGCTGCCGTTCCACTGCTTTTTGGCGTTGTCTACCTGTTTTTGCAGATCGTTTATCTCTTCAACAAGTTTTTGCGCGGTGGCGTAATCTTCGTCTTTGGCGGCCTTGTTCTTTTCTGCGTTGAGGCGTTTTAACTTGTCCTCCATCTCCTTTACGTCCTGAGGGGTCGTATAGCTGTTGAGCCTCGCCCTTGACGCAGCTTCGTCTATAAGGTCTATAGCTTTGTCGGGCAAAAACCTGTCGGTTATATATCTGTCGGAGAGGGTCGCCGCCGCGATGATGGATTCGTCGGTGATTACTATTTTATGGTGAGCTTCGTACTTATCCCTTAAACCGCGAAGAATTTCTATAGTGTCCTCTACAGAGGGTTCTTCCACCTGCACGGGAGTAAACCTGCGCTCTAACGCAGCGTCTTTTTCAATATACTTGCGGTATTCTTCCAAAGTGGTGGCGCCTATGGTGTGAAGTTCGCCGCGGGCGAGCATAGGCTTTAAAATGTTGGCTGCGTCCATATTGCCGTCGCTTGTGGCGCCGGCGCCTACTATCTGGTGGATTTCGTCTATAAAGAGTATTATATTGCCGTTGTTTTTAACTTCGTCTATGGCGTTTTTAAGGCGTTCCTCAAAGTCGCCCCTGTATTTGGAACCTGCGACCATGCTCGCGAGGTCTAACGAGAACACGATTTTGTCTTTAAGAAGATCGGGCACCTGGTTGTTTACTATGGCCTGCGCGAGGCCCTCTACCACGGCCGACTTGCCGACGCCCGGCTCGCCTATTAAAACGGGGTTGTTTTTAGTCCTTCGGGATAAAATCTGAATAATCTTGTCGATTTCCTTCTTTCTGCCGATTACGGGGTCTATTTTGCCTTCGCGGGCCTTTTGCGTAAGGTTGACGCCGTATTTTTCAATCTCGCCGAGGCTTTCGGTTTTACGCGTCTCCCTCTTTTGCTGCTGGCGGGGCTGAGACGCCGAAAAAACATTGAAAATATCCGAAAACGGCGATTTCGCCTGATACGTCTCCTTAGGGCTTTCCGAAGGACCGCCGTTATTTATAGTCATCTCTACCTTTGCGGCAAGTTCTGCAATATTTACGCCCATCGCATGGAAAATACGCATAGCGAGGCAGCTCGGCTCGGCCATTACCGCGCAGAGCATGTGTTCGGTGCCCGCGAGCATATCGTCGCCGCCGACGGTTACGGCGATATCCACAGCCTGAATAAGCATATTTTTAGTCCTCGGAGTATATCCCTCTATAGGGGAATTTTTATCTACCGAGCGGGAGTAATACGCCCTGAACTCAGGCTCGCTTACGTTGCACGCAGAAAGCAGCTTTCCCGCCGTGCAAGACGGCGTGTTTAACATAGCGAGAACTATCTGTTCGCTGCCGATATAAGTGACGTTGTACATAGCCGCAAGCTGAGCGGCCTTTTCTAACACAACCTTTAAATTAGTTGTAAACCTTGAGCTTTCGTCCATAATTTTTGCCCTCCGTTATTGTCAATAGTTGCGGCATATCGCCGCGTCAATTTGAATTTTCTCTGTCGCATAAAGCTTTTATATGCGACCCCGCGTAATCGGCGCGGTATATGTCGCGTTCCTCCGCAGAGAGATTTTTGCCCGCCGCCTTGTTTATATTGTAAGGCTGCATTTTTGTAACTATATCGTCTATATAGTATACATCGTCTATATTTATATATCCGAGGCACGCGCCGAGCTTTATGTCCGCCGCGAGCGAGACAAGCTCGCCCGAGGTGAGCCTGGCGCAGTTTGTAACCACGCCGTAAGCCCGTTTGCATTTATCCTTTACCGCGAGCGAATTTACGCCGTTTATGAGATTGCGTCTTTCGGTGCATTCAAGCTCGGTGATTTTCCTCGCAGTCTTGTCAACCTGGTCTATGATATCCTCTTCGGTTACGCCTAGGGTAACTTCGTTGCTTATCTGGTACATATAGCCTTCGGCTTCGCTGCCCTCGCCGTACACTCCCCTTACGGTAAGCCCCTGTTTTGAAAGCAGCCTGATAACTTCGCGCATAAGCCCGTTTATGGTCATCGCGGGAAGATAAAGCATCACCGAAGCCCTGAGGCCCGTGCCTAAATTGGTAGGGCACGCCGTAAGGTAGCCAAGCTGTTCGTCGTAAGAGAATTTGATTTTTTTGCCTATTTTGCTGTCGATTTCAGATATTTTATCGTACGCCCGTCTGAGCTGCAGGCCCTTTACTATGCACTGCTCGCGTAGGTGGTCTTCTTCGTTGATCATAACGGAGAGGCTCGAATCCTCGTTGATAAGGGCCGCCGACATACGCTTTTTCGCTATAAGATTAGGGCTTATCAGGTGATTGCCTACCAGAGATTCGGCGTCCCATTCGGAGATGGAGTCCATATAATACAGCTTGAAGTCGTCAAGGCGGTTTAAACCTGAAGATACAAGCCTTATAATCTCCTTAGCCTGCTTTTCGTCTTTAAGGTGGCCGGGGAACGGCATCCCCTCTATGTTGCGGGCGAGGCGGATTCGGGTAGAGACCAAAGTTCCGTCTGAAATTTTATTCATAGATCAGTTGTCCTCCCTGCCCGACATAAGGCTTATTACATTAGCCATCTGAGCGTAGATTTTTTGAGCGTCGGCGTTTCTGCCTTCCCTCATGGCCGTTTCAAGCTTTTCCTGCAGCTCTTTAAGCTTTGCGGTAAGCTCCTGCTCCCTGCTGTTTACGCCTACTTTGCCTACGTGTTCGACTTTGCCCTGTATGCGTTCTATGTACGGCATAAGCTCGTCCTTGAATATATCGTAGCACGCGGGGCAACCTAAAAGGCCGGTGCGTTCAAACTCAGAATACCTCATTCCGCAGACGGGGCACTGAGTTTTTCGGGGCTTTGGCGTACTGCCGAAAAGGCCCGCCAGGATATCGTTGTTTACCGCGTTGTGCAAAGAAGCGAACATTTCGCTGTAACAGCTCTGGCAAAGGCGGCAACTTACCGACTTGCCGTTTATAGATTCTTCATACATAACCGTCGCTTCATTTTTTTTACAACGCTGACAAATCATACCAAGCTCCCTGAACACGTTATTCTCACTTTAATTATAATACTTTATTTGCCCTTGTAAACAAAAATAATCTTAACGAGTTTAAAATTTTTACGTATAACACACAATTTTCTGAAAATAATTATTGAAAAATCTTTTTAAGTGTGTTATAATCGTTAATGTTAAATGTAACGGTTTTTCTGCCGTAAAAATTTTATCGGAGGAACACACAATAATGCAATATTCAAAAGATGTTGAAAATATGATTTGTGTTGCCAAGGGCGTTTCGGGCAAATTCGAACACGGCCCCGCTCCTATCCCCGAAGAAGGGCAATGGATCCAGGCAAAAGAAATCAAAGACATTAAAGGAATGACGCACGGCATAGGCTGGTGCGCGCCTCAGCAGGGCGCCTGCAAGCTTACGCTGAACGTAAAAGACGGTATCATAGAGGAAGCTCTGGTTGAAACCATAGGCTGCTCCGGCATGACGCACTCCGCCGCCATGGCCGCGGAAATCCTGCCCGGCAAGACCATACTCGAAGCTTTGAATACCGACCTTGTTTGCGATGCCATCAACACCGCTATGAGAGAACTGTTTTTACAGATCGTTTACGGCAGGACGCAGTCGGCTTTCTCTGACGACGGTCTTGTAGTCGGCGCGGGGCTTGAAGACTTAGGCAAGGGTTTACGCTCGCAGGTAGGCACTATGTATAGCACAAAGCTTAAGGGCGTAAGGTACCTTGAAATGGCTGAAGGCTACGTCCTCGCCCTCGCCCTTGACAAAAACAACGAAGTTTGCGGCTACAAATTCGTTTCGCTCGGCAAAATGACAGACTTTATCAAAAAAGGTCTTACCCCCGACGAAGCTTACAACAAGTCTATCGGCACCTACGGCAGATACACCGCCGAACAGGGAGCCGTTAAGCATATCGACCCCAGAACGGACAAGGAGGTTGACTAATTATGGCGCTGTTTGAAAGTTATGAAAGAAGGGAAGCCAAAATCCTCGGCGTTCTGAAGGAATACGGCATCAATACTATAGAGGAATGTAAAGATATTACCCTCGCTAAGGGCATTGACGTTGATAAAATCGTGCGCGGCACACAGCCTATCTGCTTTGAAAACGCGGTATGGGCCTACACCGTAGGCGCTGCGATAGCCATTAAAAAAGGCTGCACAAAGGCAGCCGACGCAGCCGCAGCTATAGGTATCGGCTTACAGAGTTTCTGTATTCCCGGTTCTGTCGCAGAAAACAGAAAAGTCGGCTTAGGCCACGGCAACTTAGGCGCTATGCTCCTTTCGGAAGAGACGGACTGCTTCTGCTTCCTCGCGGGTCATGAATCCTTCGCGGCAGCCGAAGGCGCCATAAAAATCGCAGAGAACGCGAACAAAGTACGTACGAAACCCTTAAGGGTTATTCTTAACGGGCTCGGCAAAGACGCGGCTTATATAATTTCGAGGATCAACGGCTTTACTTATTGCAAAACCGTATTTGATCCCTATACCGAAACCGTTACCGTAACCGACAAGGTGCCTTTCTCTGACGGGCCGAGGGCTAAAGTTAACTGCTACGGCGCAGACAACGTACCCGAAGGCGTCGCCATTATGAAACTTGAAAACGTCTCCGTTTCTATTACGGGCAACTCCACTAACCCTACCCGCTTCCAGCACCCCGTCGCAGGCACATACAAAAAATGGTGCAACGAAAACGGCGTTAAATACTTCTCGGTCGCATCAGGCGGCGGCACAGGCAGGACGCTCCACCCTGACAACATGGCGGCAGGCCCTTCCAGCTACGGCATGACCGACACCATGGGCAGAATGCACTCTGACGCACAGTTCGCAGGTTCCTCTTCCGTTCCCGCTCACGTAGAGAT
>JAJPXK010000034.1 GCA_021205485.1 Clostridia bacterium
TGTCCCTCTCATAAGAGCTACGCAGCCCTTTCGCCGCGTACACTTCCCTTACGGGCTCGCGCGTTATCCAGACCCTTATAGTGTCGCCTACGCCGTTTAACAAAAGGGCGCCTATCGCGGCGGAAGATTTTACCACGGCGCTGTCGTACGTACCCGCCTCGGTCACCCCTAAATGCAGGGGATAATCTGTTTTTGAGGCGAGAAGGGTGTACGCCCTGTAGGTAAGCGGAACGGATGAGGCCTTTACCGAAATCACGATATCCTCCACCCCGTATTTTTCTAAAAGGCGAACGCTGTGCAAAGCGCTTTCTACCAAAGAAAATTCGTTTTTGCCGTATTTTTCAAGATATTCCCTCTCTACGCTGCCCGTGTTGCTGCCTACCCGCACAGGGATATTATGAGCCTTTATGCAGTCGGCCACAAGTTTAATTTTATCCTCGCCGCCTATGTTGCCCGGGTTTATGCGTACCTTGTCGCAGCCGTTTTCTATCGCGGCTACGGCGAGGCGGGCGGAAAAATGTATATCGGCGACTATTGGAATATGGATTTGTTTTTTAATCTCTTTTATGGCCGCGGCGTCGGCGTCGTCTAAAACCGATACCCTTATAATCTCGCAGCCGGCTTTTTCAAGCTCAAAAATCTGACTTGTCACAGCGGAAATGTCCGAAGTTTTCGCCGTACACATAGACTGTATTTTGACGCTCGCGCCGCCGCCTACCTTTACGCCGCCTATATTTACCTGTTTTGTCATACGCTCAACCTTTAATTTAATAACGCCGCTTTGTAAGGCGGCGTTAATGCTTGTTATTTGTAGCCCGCGGCGAGACGCCGCAAGCTGAGAGTTACTTGTTTTCCGATTCTTTGTTGTCCATTATGTTTTTAAGTTCCTGCATAAAGCTCTCTTCGTCGGTAAACGAACGATATACGCTCGCAAAGCGGATATACGCCACTTTGTCGAGGGTTTTAAGCTCTTCCATAACCATTTCGCCTATGTCTTTGGAGGATATCTCCTGATCCATAGAGTTATACACCTGCTTTGTCACCTTTTCGGCGAGGGCGTCTATATCGGCCATGGATACGGGACGCTTGGCGCACGCCATTATTACAGATTTTTTGATCTTCTGTATATCGTAAGCCTGGCGGTTGCCGGTGGACTTTATTACAAGGACGGGAGTTTCTTCAATGGTCTCGTAGGTGGTGAAACGCCTTCCGCAGCCTATGCACTCCCTTCTGCGCCTTATCGTCCTGCCTTCGTCGGCGGAACGGCTGTCAATAACTTTGCTGTCTTCGCAGCCGCAATACAAACATTTCATAGGATATCCCCTTGTGTCGTTTTGCTCATTTTATCACAAAATCTTGTGTTTGTAAAGAGTTAAAGGGCAAATTTCGGCTTTTAAAAATCAAAAACGGCCGTTTTTGTATCGCTTGTATGCAGGCAGGCGACGTTTACGCAGTAGCCGCAGTCGCAAAGCTTCTGCTTTTTGCCGCCGTTTAAGGCGAAGATGTGTTTCCCGTTGGTTACTATAATGTTTCCGCCGCCGTCTATATCGTAGTCGGCCGCCCCGCTGAATAATACCTCGTCAGCCCCGTTTATCAGCTTCCACGACAGGGGAATAAAGCCGAAGTCCTTATCCTTTTTGCGGGAATTTCTCTTATATTCCTTGTCAACGTTTACAAGGTTGCCGTCGATAAAAATCTTTCTGCCGTCCTGCTTGCGCTTTTTTGCAGGGTTGTCGCCGCCCGTACCGCCCGAAACTACGCTTTTGCCCGTAAAGGCGATTATAAAAAAGTGGATAAAGTTTACCAGAGCCTGCAAAAGCCTGAAGGGAATGAGCAGAATTTCTATTACGGGGTTGCCCCTCTTTTGCTTTGCGGGGGCCTTTATGGAGTACACCTCGCCGTTATAATAAACCGGCCTGAAATAGCTGAAATTTTTATCCTCTTTTACGGAGGTCACTTCCATTTTGTCAAGGTCGAGCATACATATGTACGAAGGGGAATATCCGCAAAATTCGCCGTCGCCGCTTCTTGCGACGCCCCGCGACGAAAAGTAGATTTTATTGCAGTCGTCGGGGGATATAAAGGGGTATTCGTCCATAGTGTCGCCGCAGGTTACGCTTTTATAGTCGTACCCGTCAAGGTTTATAAGGGCGATATCGGCGTTATGCGAGCCGTTTTGGACCGAGCAGGCCAATACGCCGTTTTTACTGTCGCAGAATATGCCGCTGAAGACGCTTTCGGCGGAGTTTACAACGTGAGCCTCGTTGTCCTTTTTAACCGAAAAATCCTTGGTATATACGCCCGAGGTATCGCCAGCGGTAAAGCTGTAGGCAACCTTTTCGCCGCCCGCCATACATACTCCGCTTAAAACGCCCTGCGCCTCTTCGTCTTCAAAGCGTTCGTCGTCGCCCCTGAATTTTGCCCCGTCGCCGCTTTGTTTCCACTCTTTTGAGCGGCGGATAGATTCAAGATTGCTCCTGTACGAGCGGAAAAAGCCGCCCTCCTGCTTTGTGATTTTACCGTCGTCGTAGAGACAGATATCCTCGCCGTCGGTATAAACAAATTTCATATTCCCTCTTATAAAGCCTTATTTAAAATATTTTACGCCGCTTTCGAATATCTTCATATCGAAGTTCGCGGGGTAGTTTTTGTAGAGGTTTTCGCCCGCGCGTTCGCTGTGGCCCATCTTGCCGTATACCCTGCCGTCGGGGGAGGTTATGCCCTCTATGGCGTACATGCTGCCGTTAGGGTTATAGGGGCTTGTCATGGTAGGTTTGCCCGATAAATCCACGTACTGCGTGGCTATCTGGCCGTTAGCCCTCATAACTTCAAGCTCTTTTTCGGGGGCTATGAGTTTGCCCTCGCCGTGAGACACGGGGACGGCGTACACGTCGCCTACCTTGCAGCCCGAAAGCCAGGGGGATATGGCGGATGCGACGCGGATATTTACCATCGTGGATACGTGGCGGGAAATGTTGTTGTAAGTAAGCGTAGGCGAGCCCGCTTTGAGGGGGCTTACCTTGCCGTAGGGCACAAGCCCGAGTTTAATCAGAGCCTGGAAGCCGTTGCATATGCCGAGGATAAGGCCGTCGCGGTTTTCAAGCAGGTTCTGGATGCGTTCTGAAACGGCGGGATTTTTAAATGTTGTGGCTATAAACTTGCCCGAGCCGTCGGGCTCGTCGCCGCCCGAAAATCCTCCGGGGAACGCTATGATGTTGGCGTTGTCTATCGCCTTTATTATTGCCTTTACGCTGTCTTCAATGTCCTGAGCGGTGCGGTTGCGGATTACAAGTATCTCGGTTTCCGCCCCCGCCAGCCTGAATTTACGCGCCGTGTCAAGCTCGCAGTTCGTCCCGGGGAAGGCGGGTATAAACACCCTCGGCTTCGCCGTTTTTATATTTACGCTCGCGTATACGCCCGATTTATTGCAGTCGCAGTCGGGTATTTTGCCCTGCGCGGGGGCTGTGGCGGGGAACACGCCGTCAAGCTTTGAAGTATAGGCGTTTAACGCTATGTTATAGTCAACTTTTTCGCCGCCGCAGGCAAAGCCGCCCTTTGACGACTTGCCGAGGTAAAGGCTGTCTACGCCCTCCAACGCCGATATATCGTCGGTTGAAATTATTATATCGCCGTAGCGTTCGGCAAAAATTTCGCCGCTTTCGCGCTCAAAGTCAAAGCCGAAGCCGTTGCCGAAGCAGCTCTTTGCCACAGCGGAGGCGACGCCGCCCTTTTCTATAACCGTTGCGAAAGCTATTTGCCCCGCGGATATGCCCGAATTAACGGCCGCATACAGCTTTTTGAGGTAGTCAAAGTCGGGGATATAATTTTTATCCTTTTTCATAGGCAGAAGATAGAGCTTCTGCCCCTCTTTTGTAATTACGTTTGTTATAAGTTTTGACGCCTTGGCGGGGGCGAGGGCGAAGGAGATAAGCGTAGGAGGAACGTCAATATCCTCGAACGAACCGCTCATAGAGTCCTTGCCGCCTATGGCGCCTAATCCTAAGTTTATCTGCGCGTACAACGCCCCTAAGAGGGCCGAAAGGGGGACGCCCCAGCGGTATTTGCCGTCTCTGAGCCGCATGAAAAACTCCTGCAGGGTAAGGCGTATATCCTTCATATCGGCGCCCGCCGCTACAACTTTTGCGACGGATGTCACTATGGAATATATGGCCCCCGTGAAGGGCGAAGAAGACATAAGTTCGGGGTTGTAGCCGTAGGCCGATACCGTGCAGTCGTCGGTTTCGCCGCCTACAAACTTTGCGGCGATGGCCGTTACGGGCGTAAGCTGGTACTTGCCGCCAAAGGGCATATATACCGACTTCGCCCCGATGGTAGAGTCGAACATTTCCGCGAGGCCCTTTTTAGAGCATACGTTAAGGTCGGATAAAACCTTTGTAAAATCTTTTGCGAAGTCGCAACTATGCGGTTTGAAAAAGTCAGTAACGTTTTCTTTTATGGCGGCGGCGTTGCGCTGCTTTACGCCGTTTGTGTCAAGAAAATCTCGGGAGATATCCACTATGGCGTTGCCGCGGTGGTACATCTTCATACGCCTGTCGCTTGTAACCGTCGCGACGGGGGTAGCGTCAAGGTTTTCTTCAGCGGCGAGAGCTATAAACGCATCTGCATCATTTTTGTCTACCACTACCGCCATTCTCTCCTGAGATTCCGAAATGGCGAGTTCGGTGCCCGAAAGACCCTCGTACTTTTTAGGCACTTTATCGAGCTGTATTTCAAGGCCGTCGGCAAGCTCGCCTATGGCTACCGACACGCCGCCCGCGCCGAAGTCGTTGCACTTTTTAATCATCCGCGTGGCGTTTTTATTTAAGAACAGCCTCTGAAGCTTTCTCTCGGTTAAAGCGTTGCCTTTCTGCACTTCGGCCCCGCACGTCTGCACCGATTTTACGTCGTGAGCTTTGGAAGAACCCGTGGCCCCGCCGCAGCCGTCGCGGCCCGTAGCCCCGCCGAGGAGGATTATTACGTCGCCCTCAGCAGGCCTTTCGCGGTAAATCATATCCGAGGGGGCGCCGCCTACGACAAAGCCCGTTTCAAGCCGCTTTGCCACATACCCGGGGTGGTAAACCTCGTCTACCTGGCCCGTCGCAAGCCCTATCTGGTTGCCGTAGGAAGAAAATCCCGCGGCGGCCGTCTTTGTTATAACCCTTTGAGGGAGCTTGCCCTTTATTGTTTTATCCAGAGGCACTGTAGGGTCTGCCGCGCCCGTTATTCTCATAGACTGCAAAACGTACGTCCTGCCCGATAAGGGGTCGCGGATGGCCCCGCCTAAGCAGGTAGCCGCGCCGCCGAAAGGCTCTATCTCGGTAGGGTGGTTGTGCGTTTCGTTTTTGAACATTACCGTATAGTCGGTAGGTTTGCCGTCAAGCTCGGCGTTTACCTTTATAGAGCAGGCGTTTATCTCGTCCGACTCGTCAAGGTTATTTAAAAGCCCTTCCTTTTTAAGCTTTTTAACGGCTATTGTGGCTATATCCATAAGGCAGGGGTACTTGTCGGGCCTGTCTGTATAAAGTTCCCTGAATAAATCGTTGTAAAGGGCGTACGCTTTCTGCACGTGAGGGTTGTCGCTGTCGATTTCAACGTCGGTGATTTCCGTGGCGAACGTGGTATGGCGGCAGTGGTCAGACCAGTATGTATCTATAACTTTAAGTTCGGTTTCGGTAGGGTCCCTGCCCTCCTTTTCAAAGTAAGAACGTACGAAAACAAGGTCCTCTACCGACATCGCAAAGCTCATTTTTGCGTGGTAGGCCGCAACTTCTGCGTCCGTCATCTTTGTAAAGCCAGCAATTACAGGCACGTCGGCGGCGTCTACTGCGACGTGAGCCAGCGACTGCGGCTTATCCAGAGTCACCTCTTCGCTCTCTACGGGGTTGATAAGGTGACGCTTGATCTTTTCAAGCTGCGTAGCCGTTACGCCGCTTACGGCGTAGACTGTGGCGCACTTTATCAGAGGGCGTTCCTTGCGGGTTAAAAGCTGTACGCACTGAGCGGCGGAGTC
>JAJPXK010000198.1 GCA_021205485.1 Clostridia bacterium
CGCCATACCTTTTGAACACTTAAAATGCAAAAAAATTGCCGTTAAATATGGCAATTCAGCCAGTAAAACTTTGGATTTAAAAAAATTATATGCTATAATTTGTACATAACTTATGAAAAAAGTTTTATTGAGGGATATGAAAATATGAATTTTGAACTTAACGGCTTTGGCAAATGGTTTTACTGTGATATGTGCAATTATGAATCTGAAGGCTTTTCTTTTATGCTGACAAAATGCGACGAAGATAAAGGCCGCAAAGCTTTTACATACTCTGTCAGGTTAGTAAAATTAAGCGAAAACAATGCTTTGGAAGACATAATTCCGCCGATAGAGGGTATAATTTCGGCCTGTATTTGCTGCGACACGCCAAACTATGTAATTTATAATTACAGAAAAGACGGTCAACAATTTTTTTGCTCCACATTGACCGAAAAGAAGCTGATAAAAAGGGCGAACACCTCTTTTATACCCTATGGCGGGCTTATTATAATCGCCGAGCATCAGGGGGAAAGTTTTGACTGCGAAGATACAGTATATGAATGCTACGACGGGCAATTAAATTTACTCTGGAGATATCTTCAGCGCGGATATATCAATGACGGGGCGTATAAACTATACAAAGATTATATTGAAATCGGCGCCGACAATAAATTATTTTTTAACGAAAAAGGCGTTTTAACCGAGGCGAAGGGCCAGAAAATTCCTATAAGACAATCGGATTGGTATGCCAACGACGAAGACCGCTCCTTTATTGAGCAGGTATGCGAAAGATGCGTCACGCGTCAGTCTGTAGCAAAAAGTCTGTTTAACGGAAAAGAATATGTGTTGCATTGCGACAGCCCGACCAAGCGATATATCGCAAAATTCGATTTAAATTTTAAACCGGTATGGAAGCTTGAACTGCAAAGTCGCCTTGGAACTTATCAACTGTTGTATTATGACGGCGTATATTACTCGATAGGCTGTAGAACCGACGATTCGTTTTATATCTGCGCGGTAAACGAAGACGGAAAAATACTCGGACAATCTGAAAATATAGAGGCGAGCGAAGTTTACGGCCACATAGCAAACGGAAAGTTAGTTGTTTTTTATAATCGGACAGATAATTTAAGCAAAGCCGAAAAGAAAATATTGTCTGGCGGCGTAATGATTGCAAACGGGTATTGCCTATTGGCGGATTAAAGGGATCGTTTTGAATTGCCTGGCTTTCCGCGGGTTCCCGCGGGATCCTTCGACTACGCTCAGGATGACAGGATATAGGCTCCCCTATCAGGGGAAGCTATGATTGTAAAAAGACATAAACAAAACAGCCGCGGAGCGCGGCTGTTTTCCTTTGTCGATTATTTTTCTGCTCTGCATCCGCTGTTATTTTACCTTCATAAGGCGGACAAGAGAGGCCCTTTCGTTTTCGTCCAGCTTGGAGCGGACGTACTTTATAGTCTCCTCTAACTGAGGAATCATAATATATTCAAGGGCGTTTACCCTGCGTTTATTGCGTTCTATCTCGGCGGCGAGCATCCTTACGGCCTTTTCTACCCTGGCGAGCTCTACCATTTTTGGCAGAAGCGCCCCGACGCGGGCGACAGAATAGTCGGCCTCGGAAGTAATTTCGGAAAAGGCGTAGGGGAGATTTTCGGAATTTTTTGTCTGCGACAGGGTGATTTTAGGCACGTCTACGCCCATTACGCTCTCTGTTTCGCACTCCGCCGATATGGCTACCGACGGCAGGGAAAAAGCCGCCTCGGCCGTGTACGACGGGGTTACCGAACGGGCTATTGAAAACTGCCTCAACGTTTCGGCGAGTTCCTTTTCCACCTCGTCGCGCAGCCTCTTGTTTTCCTTTAAAAGGATGGAAAAACGGCGGATCATTTCGTCCGATTTATCCTTTAAAAGCTTGTGGCCCCTTGTCGCGGTGGACAGCCTTGTCTTTAATTTTTTAAGTTCCATCCTTGTAGGATTAACGTTGAGCCTTGCCATAATCAATCTGTTCCGAGATATTTATCAATATATTCCTGTCTTATGCGTTTAAGTTCGCCGACGGGCAGAATTTTTAAAAGCTGCCAGCCTAAATCAAGAGTTTCTTCTACCGACCTGTCGGTGTCGAAGCCCTGGTTGACGTAAACTTTTTCAAACTCTTCGGCAAATTTTGCATACAGCTTATCAACGTCCGAAAGGGCGGCTTCGCCGAGAATCGCGGACAGCTCTTTACACTCATTGCCCCGCGCATATGCCGCAAATAACTGGTTCATAGTGTCGGCGTGGTCTTCCCTCGTCTTGCCCTTTCCTATGCCCTTGTCTTTAAGCCTTGAAAGGGAAGGAAGAACGTCTATCGGGGGATTTATGCCCTTTTTATATAAATCACGCGAGAGGATAATCTGTCCTTCGGTGATGTAGCCCGTAAGGTCGGGTATAGGGTGAGTTTTGTCGTCTTCGGGCATTGTAAGAATAGGAATCTGCGTAATAGAACCGTCGCAGCCCCTTATTCGGCCCGCCCTCTCGTACATGGAGGCGAGGTCGGTATAGAGGTAACCGGGGTAGCCCCTTCTTCCGGGGACTTCCCTTCTCGCCGCGGACACCTCGCGGAGGGCTTCGGCGTAGTTGGTTATATCCGTCATAATTACGAGCACGTGCATGTTGCAGGTGAACGCGAGATATTCTGCACAGGTAAGGGCCATACGGGGAGTGGAAATACGCTCTACCGCAGGGTCGTCTGCGAGGTTGGTGAAAACAACCGTCCTCTCTATGGCGCCCGTGCGGCGGAATTCGTCTACAAAGTACTGCGATTCTTCAAACGTAATGCCTATGGCGGCGAAAACTACGGCGAAGTCGCCCCCGCTTTTAACTTTGGCCTGCCTCGCGATCTGCGCGGCGAGCTGAGCGTGCGGAAGTCCGCTCATAGAGAACACGGGAAGCTTTTGCCCCCTTACAAGGGTATTCAGGCCGTCGATCGCGGATATTCCCGTCTGAATGAACTCGTTAGGGTAGTCCCTTGCGGCGGGATTTATAGGCTCGCCGTTGATATCCATAAGCTTTTCGGGGATTACGGGTTCGCCGCCGTCGCGGGGGTTGCCCATGCCGTCGAACACCCTGCCGAGCATATCTTTTGACACGGCGAGCTGCTGGCTGTGGCCTAAAAACCTGGCCTTGGCCTGCGATATCTGCAGCCCTTGCGAATTTTCAAATAGCTGCACAACCGCCTTGTCGCGGTTAATTTCAAGCACTTTGCCGCGGCGAAGCTCTCCGTCGCCGCAGACAATGTCTACAAGTTCGTTATATTTTACGCCCTCTACCCCTTCTACTATCATAAGGGGGCCGACGACTTCTGTTATTGTTTTATACTCTTTATACATCCTCTTCGCCTCCCTTTACCAAAGCGGCAATCTCTACCGTCATCTGCCTGTAGATATCGTCAAGCTCGGCGATATTTTCTTCGGGAACATACTTCGCCCTGCCTATCCTGTCTTTAAACGGGCAGGCGAGAATGTCGTTCAAGGAAACATACGACGCTATGGCCTCCCTTGAAAGGGTATCGAAGCCGTATATGAGTCTGAGCATTTTAAGCTGTTTTTTGAGCGATGTAAAGGTATCAATTTCGTGGAAGGCGTTCTGGTGAAGGAAGTCTTCCCTTATTATCTTGGCTGTCTCCATCGTGAGCCTGTCTTTTGAGGACAACGCATCGGTGCCTACAAGGCGGACAATTTCGTCAAGCGAAGCTTCTTCCTGCAGCACCCTCATCACAAACGCCCTGTACTTCATAAAGTCAGAGCCGACTTCGCTGTCGTACCAGTCGGTCATTTTGTCGGCGTACAGCGAGTAGCTTACCAGCCAGTCTATGGCGGGGAAGTGGCGTTTGTACGCGAGCGAAGCGCTCAGGCCCCAGAATACTTTGACTATTCGCAAGGTAGCCTGCGAAACGGGTTCCGAAAGGTCGCCGCCCGGAGGGGAAACCGCGCCTATAGCGGTAACAGAGCCCGTTCTGTCTCCGCTTCCTAATATTTTAACTATGCCCGCGCGTTCGTAGAACTCGGCGAGCCTGCTTGAAAGGTACGCGGGGTAACCTTCGTCGCCCGGCATCTCTTCAAGCCTGCCGCTCATCTCCCTCAAAGCTTCTGCCCAGCGGGAAGTTGAGTCGGCCATAATGGCCACGTTGTAGCCCATGTCGCGGAAATATTCGGCTATGGTTATGCCCGTATATATGGACGCCTCCCTCGCGGCGACGGGCATATCCGAAGTGTTTGCTATAAGCACTGTACGCTTCATGATAGGCTCGCCCGTTTTAGGGTCTTTAAGGGCGGGGAATTCGTTTAAAACGTCGGTCATCTCGTTGCCGCGTTCGCCGCAGCCTACGTAGACGATTATATCGGCGTCGGCCCATTTGGCGAGCTGGTGCTGCACTACCGTTTTGCCGCTTCCGAAGGGCCCGGGGACTGCCGCCACGCCGCCTTTGGCTATAGGGAACAGGGTATCTATTACCCTCTGGCCTGTAATAAGAGGCTTGTTCGGCGAAAGCTTTTCGCGGTACGGCCTGCCCTTGCGGACGGGCCATTTTTTAAGCATGCATATATTTTTGTCGCCGTTGGTGGTTTTTACCGTAGCGATAGTTTCTACTATCGTAAAGTCGCCCTCTTTTATGGCTGTAACCTTACCCGATATGCCGTGAGGCACGGTAATGCGGTGTTCTATTATAGCAGTCTCCTGCACGGTACCGAGGATATCTCCCTCGCTTACCTCTTCGCCGACTTTAACCCTCGGAACAAAATGCCATTTTACTTCCCTGTTGAGGTTATTGACGCTTACGCCGCGGGAAATCCTGTTGCCGTACTTGAAGTAGAGCGTTGTCAGCGGACGCTGTATGCCGTCGAAAATGCCCGAGAGAAGCCCGGGGGCAAGCTCTGCGGAGAGCGGTTCGCCCGTGGATACGACCTCTTCCCCGGGGCCGAGCCCCGAAGTTTCTTCGTAAACCTGAATAGACGCCTTATCGCCGCGAAGCTCGATAATTTCACCTATAAGCCCTTTATCCGAAACGCGAACCACGTCGTACATCTTTGAGTCCGCCATGCCTTCGGCAACAATTAAAGGGCCTGAAACTTTAATAGTTTTACCAGCCATAAAATCACCTTATTGCAAATTAACCCCGTAATATGCTTAAATTAACGGGTAATAAATGTTTTAATCGTTGTGGAACAGTATATCTACGCCAAGGGCCTTTTCCATCGCCGATTTCAAAAGCTCGTCGCTGTAGCCGCTGCTTCCGTTTTTAGAGGGGATGCTTATAACTACGGGGTAAGCTTCTTCGTCAAACCTCTTTATAAATTCCTCGTTAGGTTTGTAAAATTCTTCGGTGACGAAAATTATACTGTGATCTTTAGCCGCAAGGCGTATAGCCTCGCGGGCCTTTTTTGCCTCGCCGACGGGGAAGGTATCTACCCCCGCCGCCCTGAATACCATTATACTGTCGCCGTCGCCGACTATCGCAATTCTGCCTGTCATAATTTATCGATGACTCCTGTATATTTTAAACGCCGACGCCCCTGAGCCTTGACTTTATTTCCCTTTCGGGCATAGAGTTTAAAAGGCATACAAAGATTATGCGGACGTTCTCGTTTTCTGCCCTGCGCCTTAGCGCATAGTATAAAAAGGGCAGATTTGCCTTTAAATCGTATTTGTTCAGGGCGAGAGTCTGCTCTTCGTAAGAAGCCAGCGTACGCTCTGCCCTGGTCATAGGCTTGCCTTCCGCCTTGGCTTCAAAGCACATTTTTAAAAACTCTTTATTGTCTTTAATCGCCTTGTACGCCGCGTCCTCGCCCGAAAAAATGCTTTCAAGCGATTTAAAGGGAATATTGCCGCCCTCCACGTAAAATTTTTCGGCGAAAGAACTGTCCGCCGACCTCATGGCGATAAGAATATTTGTCATATCGGCCTTGTCGGCTATAAACTTTTTAATCAGCCTGTTTTTAGAGCAAACCTTGTTTAAATGCCTGTAAAGG
>JAJPXK010000228.1:0-3096 GCA_021205485.1 Clostridia bacterium
CCCTTATTTACAATTATATAGTATTTTATCGGTAAAATCAACTGTAATTGTGATAAAATTTTATTTTCCAGATTTTTACATAAATTTTGCCGCTTCCCCGCAGCATAATGCGGCATAACAAGGCGTTAAGCGGCATAATAAGGCGTCACACCCTGCCGTTTTTCGCCCCTGCCATTGCAAGCGTCCCCCCTGTCATTCTGAGCGTCCCCCTGTGTCATTCTGAGCGTCCCCTGTCATTCTGAGCGAAGTCGAAGAATCTCTTTCCGACCGCATTGCAGCATTCCCCTTTGAGGGGAAGGGGGACCGCTTGCGGTGGTTGAGGTGTATTATTTTTTCCACCTCATCAGTCAACTGCGTTGACAGCTTCCCCTCGAGGGGAAGCCTTTCCTGTCATTCTAAGCGCCCCTGTCATTCTGAGCGAAGTCGAAGAATCTCGCACGAACGTGCGGAAAGCCAAGCTGTTCGAGGCTTCAGATACCAACCACGCCTTAGTTAAGGCGCCCCTATCAGGGGCGGCTATATGGCAATGACGAAAAGTCTTCTGACGCGGCTAAATTTCGCGGGCGATGCGTTTCGCGGCGGAGATTAGCTTATCGCGCTCGTTAAGGCGGGGCGCTATCGCGCATTCCAGCAGCAATTTTTTCAAAACCAACCCCGTCTTTTCGGCGGGAATGCCCTCCGCTATCAGCGTATCCCCCTTTACGTCAAGCTCTTTCAGGCTGAAAGGAACGTTTTCGGCGACCATATCGCTGTAAATTTTCCGCCATTTGGCAACCGCAGGGGCTTCCGAAAGGTCGTCGCGGCACGCCGAATAGTCGGCCTGCTTAAGCTCCATAAGTTTAAAAAATATGTCTTTATTGGCCGATATCATGCGGCGGACTTTGGCCTCCCTCGCCGCCAGGTCATAGTCGTACATATGCAGAGCTATCAGCCGCAAAGTCTCTTCTGTAAGCCTTTTCGGGGCCTTGAGCCTTGCAAGAATTTCCCCCGCGATGCGTTCGCCCTCCTCCTCGTGCTTATGGTAGGCGCCCGAAGTCACCTTGCAGTACGGCTTGCCGATATCATGCAGAAGGGCGGCGAGGCGGATATCCCCCGCCGAATACATTACGCACCTTAAGGAATGCTCCAGCACATCGTGAGAGTGAAAATCTTTCCGCTGCGACATGCCCCTTCCCGCTGTAAGTTCGGGCAGAATGTAGTCGGCCACGCCCGTCTCGCAGGCGAGCTTGAGCCCCTTGTAGTGCCCGTACTTTACGCCGTATTTTTCGTCGGCGTGCAGTATGGCGTTCAGCTCGGCGTACACCCTTTCCGCCGTAATATCCTTGATTAAATAAGCGTTTTCGGCCGCCCCCTTCAAACATTCTTCCGAGGGCTCAAGGCCGGTCTGCCCCGCTATGCGGCACAGCCTTAAAAGCCTGAGGCCGTCCTCGCCGAACACCTTTACAGAAGGGGCCACGGTGTTTATAACCCCCGCCTTAATTTCGGGTATTCCGCCTAACGGGTCTACAAATTGCCCCCCGCATATGTCGTAATAAACGGCGTTGCACTTGAAATCCCGCCTCAACGCGTCAAGCATGATGTCGTCGGTGAAATATATCTTTACGGGGCGGTGAACGCCGCGGACGTACTTATCCGAACGGAAGGAAGAAAACTCGTACTCGTCGGCGCCGCAACGCAGTTTCACCGTGCCCGTGTTTTTATACACGCCGCATATTTTAAATCCGCATTTTTCGGCTACAGGTATAAAATCCTCGGCGGAAACGGGGCCGCAGATATCGTAGTCGGGCTTTAAAGAGCGAAGCCCCGACAAAAAGTCTCTGCACGTACCTCCTACCACATACAGCGGAAAGCCGCAGGCTTTTGCGAGCGTTATTAAATTTTCAGGCAAAACCTCTAACATCGCTCCACGACCGAAAATTTTATTTTTCGTAAGACTAAAATTATTGACCGCCTTTATTATAACACATTTCAAAATTATTGCAAATATAAAAAATTTATTATATAATTAATGTGTAAAATTTTTTACGCACATAAAATTTTTTGAGAGAGTTTTGCAATGTTCCACCTTATAGCCAACACCTCGCATATCAAACCTAAAGATATAAACACCGTTTTATCGGTTTTTGAATTTGCGGGCAAGGAATGCGCCCTGCACCCTACCTTCCACAAAGGGCACGCGAAGCAGCTTGCGGAAGAACTTTCCTCAACCGATAAAGAATGTTCTTTGGTAGTAATGGGCGGCGACGGCACCCTTCACGAAGTATTGAACGGCATTAAAGACTTTGAACACTGCTGTTTAGGCCTTATCCCCGCGGGAACGGGCAACGACTTCGCGGCGGCGGCAAAAATACCGAACGATATAAAGTACGCGGCGCAGGTTATAGCGTATAAACAGCCGAGGCCTATAGATTATATACAGCTCGCCGACGGGTTAAGGAGCATAAACGCCGTAGGCATGGGCATTGACGTAGACGTTTTAAAGCGTACATACAAAAAAAACACGGGCAAAAAGATAACCTACCTCACCAGCCTTATCTACTGCCTTTCTCACTTTAAAAGCTACAACTACGCCGTAGAATTTGACGGCGGGGAAGAAAAGCATTACGGGCTTATAGCCGCCCTCGGCAACGGCAAACAGATAGGCGGGGGCATAAAACTTTTCCCCGACGCGGTATTGGACGACGGTTATATGGACCTTTTGATGGTGGACTACCTTTCGGGCTTTAAAACGGTTATGGCGTTTTTAAAACTGATGACGGGCAGAATAAATAAAATCAAGGAAGTAACCGCGGTAAAGGTAAAAAAGGCCCGCTTTACGGTAGAGGTGCCCTGCAGCATACAGGCCGAAGGCGAAATTTACGACCGCATAGAAATTGACGCGCATATAGTTGAAAAGGGCCTTAAGTTCTATCTGCCCGAAGTGTAATTTATGATAGAAAAATTCTATAAAAGAATGCTTGACGGCATACCCGCCGCCGTAATAGCAGTCGATAAAAACTTAAGAGTCGTTTTTGTAAACGCAAAATTCAAAGAGCTGTTTCCTTCGCCTCATAAAAGGGGCAAGTTAGGCAGTCTTTTGTGTTGCGCCGAAAAACC
>JAJPXK010000228.1:3106-5973 GCA_021205485.1 Clostridia bacterium
GCGATTATCCTTATGACTGCGTCGCTGGCCCCTGCATCTATAATTGCTCTATAAGGGAGGCGTTTGAAGATTGCTTTTACTCGCGCAAAGAGGTTACAAGGCGGGTATTTATCACCGTAAAAACCGACGGCGCCGTACGCGACGTAGCGTTTAACCTAGACGTAAAGCCCTTAGGCGACGGAATTTATATGGGCGTTATAGACAACGCCTACGAGCTGGAAATAGCGAGGGAAATGCAGACGGCGCAGAACATACAGCAGCGTCTTCTGCCCGCGGGCACATGGGCGGGCAAACACCGCTACAGCTATATGTATATCCCCTGCCGCGGCATAGGGGGCGATCTGCCCGACGTATACACGATAGGCGGCTCTGCCTACGGCATGATAGCCGACGTTTCGGGCAAGGGCGTCGCCGCGGGCATGCTCTCTGCCTTTGTAAAAGCGGCGTACGACAAGACGGAGTACTCCCCCGCGCAGGCGATACGGAGCCTTTGCGAAAAATTCAGCGCCCTGAACCTGGACGAAAGGAGCTACGTGACTGTAGCCGCCGTACGGATTGACGACGACAGCATCACCTACTCTATGGCGGGGCACAACGTGCCTATACTTTTAAAGAGCGACGGGGGCATAACAAGGATAACGCTCAATTCCCCTCCCGTTTCAAACTGGTTTGAAAACCCTGCGTTTTTTGAGGACACGATAAGCTATTCGCGGGGAGACATTCTTGTGCTTCTTACCGACGGCGTTACCGAAAGCCGTAACAACAAGGGCGAAATGTTCGGGGCGGAAGGGGCGATAAAGACCCTTTCCGTAAGCAAATCCGCCGACGATTTTATTAAAAACCTGCAGCGGAACTTAAAGAGTTTCTGCGGCGAATTTTCCGACGACATCACCGCCATCGCCTTTGATTTATAAAAGCTGTTGAGCAATATTAAAACATAAGGCAACTGAGTATTCCCTTGCCTTCCCCTCTTACGGGACGAGCCCTTAGCCCCGTCATCCTGCGTGAGGGCGAAAGCCCGAAACTTTGCACACCTTATTGTAAAAGGTTTCAGATAATAAGGCGCAAAGCGAAGCCCGTAAGGGCGAAGCCGAAGGATCCCGCGGGAACCCGCGGCAGAAGCCGCCGCGACACATAAACCCTTTAACAAAACATTAATACCAAGACGAATACCATATGGAAAAAATTGCAAGTTTTACGGTAAACCATTTAAAATTAAAAAGAGGGCTGTACGTTTCAAGAAAGGACGCAAGGGAAAACGTAACCGTAACCACCTTTGACATGCGGGTTACCGAGCCTAACGCCGAGCCCGTTATAGACACGCCCGCCCTGCACACCATAGAGCATTTAGGGGCGACATACTTAAGAAACAGCCAGATTAAAAAAGACGTAGTGTACTTCGGCCCTATGGGCTGCCGCACGGGCTTTTACGTAATACTCTTCGGCGACCTGAAGCCTACCGACATTTACAAAAACATCTGCGATATGTGCGTCTTTATAGAAAATTTTGAGGGCGACATCCCCGGGGCGAAACCCGAGGAATGCGGAAACTTTTCAGAACAAAACCTCAATATGGCAAAATATTACATTAAAAAGTACCGCGAAGATCTGGAACAGTTCAAACGCTTCGAGTACCCTGAAAATTAATGTAGCTATTTTAGTTACAACAAGTAAAATATATGCAATAATTTAAGTTACAACACATATTTTATCGCTATTTATAGACAAATAACGACAAAAATACAACTAAAAACAAGAAAATCAGACAAAAAATACGGCGTAAAGCAGATAGCTTTACGCCGTAACTGTTATTTTTACAATTAAAGATTTTTGGCAAGAACTTTTTCAAAGCATACGCCGTAAAAATGCTCTTTATCGGTAGCGCGTATGCAGTCCTGAACAAATACCGAGGCGAGGTCAGCTGACTTTTCCAGCCCCTTGCCCGCGAGGTAATGCGAGGTAAACACGGCGGCGAATATATCGCCCGTGCCGTGGAAGCTTACGGGGATTTTGTCGCCCATTACGTAGCTCACCTTGCCGTCTGACAAAATGGCTTCGCCAATCTTGCCGTCAAGCTCCACGCCCGTTACCACCGCCTTGGCGGGCGTAAGTTCAGCGAGCTTATATAAAATTACCTCTATATACTCTTTGGTGTGTTCGGTTTTATATTCGGTACCCGTCAAAAAGCAGGCTTCGGTTACGTTAGGCAAAATTATATCTGCCCTGCGGATAAGATTCGCCATATCTTTTACATAGTTTAAATCAAAGCCGCCGTAAAGCTTGCCGTTGTCGGCAAACACGGGGTCGATGACGATAAGCCTGCCCTCGTTAGAAAATTCATCAAAGCACTTTTCGGCCAGAGCCATTAAAGAGGCCTTGCCTAAGTAGCCTAAAAGATAGGCGTCAAACTTAATGCCTACCTCCTTCCAGACGGAATAGATATTTTCTATCTCGGGGGTTAAGTCAAGGTAACTCCACTTAGGGAACATTGTGTGGTTAGACAGAACGGCCGTCGGCAGCACGCAGGTTTCAAAGCCGTAGGCCGACATTATAGGATGAACTACTGTGAGCGAGCATTGCCCTACGCAAGACAAATCCTGCATGGCGAGTATTTTTTTTGTATTCATAATTATATCTCCGTTAATTTGCATTTTAACTATTATACACCAAATATACGCAAAACTGATATTATTTATATAACCAGTTTAATAAAATTTAATAATACCAGATATCTATGCTTCAAAGTCCTTATATAAAGCGGAAATACCTCCTGCATTCAGCTACACCGTCGCTTTCCTCTGAAATAACCTTGAAAATCGCCAATTGCCCCGCATCTATGCCTTAATTATTAGCATATAGTACATATA
>JAJPXK010000056.1 GCA_021205485.1 Clostridia bacterium
GTTTTCCTTTGTATTCCTCTCTTATCTTTTTATTTCTTAGTATATCCAGCAAGAATCCAGAGTTTTGGAAAACAACCTTGTCAAATTGATTGTTACGTAGATAAGCACTAATAAATCTTAATGTATTCCACTTTCTGAAGTACTGATGCCTATTAGAAGTTTTTCTTATCGTTTTATCACATCTATCAAAACAGTCATCCATGTAATTCAACAACGCCGGACATTTAACGAAGCAAAATTTAGCATTACTATAATTCTTAGACTTTATCTCTGCCTCAGCATCGTATATACTTAATACTGTCAGTTCCATTTTCTGTTGTTCTTCATTTTCTCTCACAATATCCTCAATTAGTGTAGATACCGCTCCACCCTTTACGGCGGGTACGGGTAAATTAACACATGGAGATACAATCAATACTTTCATAAACGAACCTCAAATCACAACTTACTACCAAGGCGGATAATTCGCCATTATTTAATTTTCTCTCTCGCGTTTACTGATAATAGATATGGAGAAGCCCCCCATATCTGCAAATTTTCATTTTTAGAAGTAAGCCTTTTATTTTTTGCATCATACACTTCTTCGGTAGACTTCGAAATACAGCTTTATTAATGTTTCCTGTTTTCCTGAACGTTTTATAAAATTTATCGTGCCTAACACCCTTTTGAGAAGGACCACGTAATTGTGCATTAGCGGCAATAGCTCTTTCTAAATCTACAGGGAAAAGGTTCATATCGGCGGACTGAAGTAACTGTACCCCCTTATCAGTCTGACACAATATCAGTGAAATTCCCTTTTTTTGTTCTTCATTATCTAAATCACTATTCCACGAATCACCAATCGTAATATCGCTCACACGCTCTTTTCCAGCATATTTACAGTCATAACAGCACTCTGTGTAATCCAGCCCACACAGGAAACCTAATGAATATTTATCAACTGCTCCAGGAGTGACCATGGATTTTAAATGATTAGAATCCTTATTACTTTCCTTATATCGAAAAGCTATTTCTTGTATATCATTCAATTTAATTTTACGATGATTAAAGTAATTTTCTAAGAGCTTGGACGATGGGGTTCCATGACAAATCAGGTCTACCGTATATAATGAACCGCTCCCACCTTCTCCGACAAGCTCCTTTACAGCACTAACTTGACAAGGTAATCCTATAAATAATACCTTATTGCCTTCGGTAATATCTTTTTTTATCCTTTTATATACACCAGTGGGGTTGCTTTTTACGTATTTTGAGCCCGTAAATTGCGCTATTTTTTCTAAAGAATTTGCAGACTCAAATGTAAATTTCCCATTCCTAAAAAGGCAACTGTAAACAATTCCGCCTCTAGTAATAAAAGCCTCCGACAAAGCCCTGGCTGCGCCACCAGAAGAAGATTTTATACGCAGTTTCTCATCACGAATCCAACCCTGCATCCATAAAATAGGGGATTGTTTATTAATAGTCCTATTATTTTGACAAGACTTATGACATAAGTCACAATGAATACACTTATCTTGATTTATTACTGCATTATATTCCTGTATTGCGTCCACAATCTGAATAGCACCTTTGGGGCATACATCAAGACAAGCCATACACCCTACACACATATTTTCTTTACAAACAGTATTTGAAGCCATAAATTGTTTCACCTATTCAACAAAGCATCCTCAAGGAATCGAGATGAAAGGATTTTTTTCTCATCAATCTTTTTATCAACTTTGTCCCAGTTTATCTTATTTGTTAATGATGCATTTCTCTCTTTATCTCTATTTAAATCTAACAGTCTGTCCTCTGCCTCTACTAAATGCAACAACTCCAGAACTCGGTTCAGCTGCGCTTTTCCGATTTTAGGGAATACGTAAAATTCCCTATGGTATATGCAGCTAAAAACAAGGCTATGGAAGGAATCTGTAAAAACATAATCTGCATATCTTATTGCACGAATAAAATCACTTGGGTCTCCATCCCACAATTTGATATCACCAAAATTAAAATCATATAAGCATATATGGTCTGGATCCAAAAATGGCATAGTCACAATTTTAAGTTTTCGCGCAGTAGCAAATCGCTCTATGTATTTTCTTTCTTCAACTGATCCGCGCAATATGTATGCAAAAATGTAGGGTTCCTTATATAATTTCCCTTCAGAGAGTTTGTCCCACTCAGATTTATCAATGATTAAAGTAGGATCTAATACTGTAATGCAAGTCTCTTTTCCTAAAGCGTCATTTATTATTTTTGTACCCTGTTCTTCTCTAGCGGACACCGCCTTAAAATCTGCAAGATTTTCCCGAACGCATCTTTGTTGTTCGGTTGTAAAATGATCCACTCCCACACTCGGAGCATATGAAATCTTAAGTTTACCAGGGACTGTGAACTTTAACCAGTAAATGCTATCAAGCTCCGTCAGTTCCGGGTTCCATATTTGGTCACTTCCGCATATAAATCCGTCATATACTTCATTGGCAAGGCCAATATTACTTTCAGTGAATTCATCTTTTGAAATCTGCAAATGCGATTCAACAAATCTTTCAATATTTCTATTGCGCATTCTCAATTTCTTTAGACCAAACTTACACAAAGCCCTTAAAAAGGTCTTTTTAAATCCAAGCCGATTCAACTTCTCAGACAAGTTCTTTGCCGATGCAACCTTTTTACCATATTGACATATAATTTCATAGTCAACATCTTGATAGCTGTTAAGTTTCGTCTGCAGAGCATACGCCTGCAAAATCGACCCATAATTGTAACGCCACCATGTAATTCCACCTAATTTCATTTTTTGTTTACCTCAGTAAGCTTATATATAAATCCGATAGTATTTTTGCGTTTTTTCTAATATCATATTGCTCTATTTCGTTTTGATGCGTCGAATAAAAGTTTTTTCTGTCAACAGAAGTTGCATACAACACTGCTTTTTTCCACTCATCGACTTGCTCAGATAATGCCAAGAACTGTACTCTATTACCGATATCTACCTCTAACGGAACTTGATCAGATGTAATAACCGGAAGTCCTGAGATCTGTGCCTCAATAAAAACAATCCCCAAACCCTCAAATTTTGACGGTAGTACAAAGACATCGGCTAAACTGTACAACTCCTCGACATGGTCGGTGGTACCGTAGTATATAATTCTTTCCTTGTATGGATGCCGGTCAACTATATCCAAGACCTTACTAAGCTCTGGTCCATCTCCAACCAAAATTAATTGTGCATCTTTTTTTTCAGCGGCAACGGCTTCAAATATTTTCAAGAGATATGGATAATTTTTCTGCTCGTTCACTCTTCCAACACATAAGATTGCAAAATCATCTCCTATACTCAAATTAGTTCTTAAAACGTTCCTTTTGTCACGATCATAGGCAAATTTTCTTGTGTCAAAGGCATTTTGTAAAACATGATATTCGTCACTTCTAAATAGCCAGTCCCCCGCCTTTTTGCTGCATGCCAAGCCAACAGTATACAGTTTCCTAAAGAAAGGATAAAGCAACTTATGTACCCTTAAATTATCGCATGTGCTATTGTGACTGTGCGCAATTCTGTTATGACAGCCAGCCATCTTTGCCAGCATAAGTTCAACAGAAATCGTTGCGCTGTTTCCATGAACATGGACAATATCGAATTTTCCATTATGCAGAGTCTGAAAAAGTTTCTTATAATATCGTTTTGTATCATCTACTTTTTCAGGCAACTGTACTATTGTAATTCCATTTTTACTGCAAACATCTTTGTATGTTTCATGAATAGGATTGCCTGCGATTATAGTGATATCAAACATATTTTTATCTAAGTTTACAGAATAGTTCATTATTACATTAGATATCCCATTAATTACCATATTCTTCGTAATATGAGCTAATCTTATTTTTTCGTTCATTTTAAAGTCCACCTAACACTTTAATGTACGATGAGTATTGATATCCACTGCTTATTTAAATCTGCATATATAATTGTCAATACTTTCCAAGTATTTCTCAGTATTCGACTGATAACTATCAAATTCTTTCGTCTTAACCTCTTCCAGCACATCACCCAATTCATCCAAATTCTCACAACTGCTTATCAGATTGCTTCTGGTGAATTGTTCTATTAGCTGAAGCTGATGGTCGTCCACATGCTCCCCATACTTGGTAAGACGCGGAACGGCAACTACTTTTTTACCCTTCTTTACCGCACCAATTATTGCTCCAGTTCCCCCGTGCGTGATGATAATATCAGCTTTGCCCTCCATCTCGGCAAACTCATCACGGTTAAGAAACTGCTTGTACTCATAATGCTGTGGTTCATAGTCACTATATCCAGTCTGTGCAAAAACAGTGTCTTTTACTGTCCCGGAAACAACCAGCTCATCCACAGCCTTCAGTAGCCTATTAAACTGAAATTTCTGTGAGCCTACCGTTATAAAAATCAATGCTTCCCTCTCCATCCTCTAGGTTTTATGTCCCATACCTTTCGGCGGGATGTTGATATGTTCTTTAATAAATACCGCCAAGATAAATAGCCTTTGGATAGATATTAAGCATAGATTCCCACTGCACATAAAACTGGTCAGCGAACTTATACATCAGTTTCCCTGTTTCAGTTGTCGAGGTTACTTTGGCAAACGATTCTATGTATATCAGCTTCTTACCTGAAATTTTGGTAATCAGGCAAATCGGAATCATTGCAAGCACCCCTGTGCATATCACAACATTCGGTTTCTCCTTGCGGTAAATACTTAATGATTTGAAACTATTTGCAATCATCCTCGGTATAAAGCTCTTTTCTTTTCGGTTTACTTGGCTCAGATAATAAGTTCTTTCTCCCTTTACTGTGGTCTTGTAAAGCGTCTCTTCCGTGATGATAAAACTGTCATATTTCTCCATAAGAGGCTTCAACATTAAAAGCTGCTCATAGTGGCCACCGGAAGAAGCTGCAAAACAGACCTTTACATTCTTCTTTTCCATAATGTAAGCCCCTTATTTAGTCACGTCTAAACAAATCTCTCGTGTACACTTTCTCACTACAGTCATCCAAGCAACTATCGTATCTGTTAGCAATAATCGCCTGCGATTGCTCTTTAAACCTGTCCAAGTCGTTCACAACAAGGCTACCAAAGAAAGTACTCCCGTCTTCCATCGTTGGTTCATAAACAATCACAGTCGCTCCTTTTGCCTTAATGCGCTTCATAACGCCTTGGATAGAACTCTGTCTGAAGTTGTCAGAATTACTTTTCATTGTCAGACGGTAAACACCAATCACACAGGACTTCTCAGCCCCGGCTTCATAATCTCCACGGTTGTAATAGTCATAGTACCCAGCCATGTTCAGGACACGATCAGCAATGAAATCTTTCCTTGTCCGATTGCTCTCAACAATCGCTTCAATCAGGTTCTCCGGCACATCCTCATAATTGGCAAGAAGCTGCTTTGTGTCTTTCGGCAAGCAGTAGCCACCATAGCCGAACGAAGGATTGTTGTAGTGATTGCCAATTCTCGGATCAAGGCAAACGCCATCAATAATCTGCTGTGTGTTCAGCCCTTTCATCTCAGCGTATGTATCAAGCTCGTTGAAATAGGAGACGCGCAAAGCTAGATATGTGTTTGCAAATAATTTGACTGCCTCAGCTTCAGTGAATCCCATGATAAGAGTATCGATATTTTCTTTAATCGCGCCTTCCTGGAGCAATCCTGCGAATGTATTAGCCGCCTTTACCAGACGTGCGTTTTCTACATCTGTACCGACAATTATTCTACTTGGATACAAGTTGTCATATAATGCTTTACTTTCCCGAAGAAATTCAGGACTGAAAATGATATTATCGCAATGATATTTCTCTCTAACACTTGCGGTATAACCCACAGGAATTGTGCTCTTGATGACCATGATCGCATCCGGGTTATTCTCAATAACTAGCTCAATCACATTCTCAACTGCGGATGTATCAAAGAAATTTTTCTTGGAATCATAATTTGTGGGAGCCACTAC
>JAJPXK010000070.1 GCA_021205485.1 Clostridia bacterium
ATATAGATGCAAACGGAATATATAATAGTGCAGGCGGGCGGAAAGGGCACGCGGATGAAATATTTGACAACCAATAAACCTAAGGCGTTAGTGCCGGTAAACAACCTGCCTATGCTTTTTCATCTGTTCAAAAAGTACCCGGATAAAAAGTATATAATAATAGCAGATTACAAAGCCGAAGTAATGAAAAAATATCTTGCGGCATTTGCAAAGGCGGAATATCTTGTGGTAGACGCCCACGGGGCAAAAGGTACGTGCGGCGGCTTGCAGGAGAGTCTTCGTTTAATACCCGAGGACAAGCCTTTTATGCTCATCTGGTCAGACCTTATCTTGCCGCAGGAATTTGAAATTCCCGAAACGGACGGCGACTATGTAGGAATCAGTAAAGATTTTCCCTGTCGCTGGAGCTATAAAGACGGTAGCTTTATAGAAGAAGCATCATCGGAAGACGGCGTTGCCGGCTTGTTTGTATTTAAAGATAAACAGCAGATAAGCGGTGTGCCCGAAGAAGGCGAGTTTGTAAGGTGGCTGTCGGAAAAAGGTTTAGAATTTAAAACTTTACCTTTATATAAAACAAAAGAATACGGCTTGCTTTCAGAATACAACAAATTGAGCGACAATATAGGCGGCAGCCGCTGCAGACCCTTTAACAGCATAGAGGTTCAAGGGGATAAATTAATTAAACGAGGCATAGATGAACAGGGCAAGGCCCTCGCTAAAAGAGAAATTGCGTGGTACAAAAAAGCCGAAGAGATAGGCGGCATAGCCATTCCTAAGATATACTCATACGAGCCGCTTACTATGCAGCGCATACACGGCGGCAATATATTTGAGTATAAATTAAGCGAAGAAGAACAACGGTCTGTCCTTGAAAAACTTGTAGCTGTCCTTAAAAAGCTTCATTCGGCAGGAGAAGTTCCCGCAGACTACTTCAGCATAAACGAGGCGTATGTAGAAAAGACTTTCGCCCGTTTAGAAAAGATACGCGACTTAGTTCCCTTTGCAGATAAGGAATACATAGAAATTAACGGCAAACCTTGCCGCAATATCTTCTTTTATAAAGACGAAGTCCGCAAACTCTTCTCTAAATATAACTGCGATAAATTCGTATTCATACACGGCGACAACACATTCTCTAATATGCTGTTAGACGAAGATATGAACCCCGTCTTTATAGACCCGAGGGGCTACTTTGGTCATACGGAATTATACGGCGACGCCAACTATGACTGGGCAAAGCTCTATTACTCATTGGTAGGCAACTATGACCAGTTTAACCTTAAAAAATTCCGTCTTACCATAGGCGAAAAGAATGTTGAGCTGGATATAGAATCCAACGGCTGGGAGAATATGGAAGATTACTTCTTCGAGCTTTTAGGCGACGAAGTAAACCGTGACGATATAAAACTTATTCATGCGGTAATATGGCTTTCTCTTACCACGTATGCATGGGAAGATTATGACAGTATATGCGGTGCATTCTATAACGGACTATTATATCTGGAAGACGTGTTTGTAAAGTACCTTGACGGCACTAAAAGGGAAGACGCACGTAAGGTGAATTTAACCTTTGAAGAGACTATAAAAACGTTGTCCGATTCCCTGCGCAGCGTAGACGAAACCGTATTCAACCAATTATTGGACGAATGTGTAGTCGCATTAAAGGGCGGTCATAAGATAATAACTTCAGGTCTCGGTAAAAACGTACCTGTCTGCGATAAGTTTACCGGTTCTATGCTCTCCATGGGGTTAGACGCAAACTTCTTGCATACAAATACTGCCGTGCACGGCGATATGGGTATGGTAAAGAGCGGCGACCTTGTAATAATACTTACAAAGAGCGGAGCGACAGCGGAATCGGTATATCTTGCAGATTTGCTCTCTAAGCGCGAAGGCGTAAATTTATGGCTGTTGACGTTTAAAAGGCACAGCGTAATGAGCGAGAAGATGAAGTCGCTGGTAATAGATCTTGAACACGAGGGCGATATGTGGAACATAATGCCAAACAACTCCACAACGCTCAATCTTATAGTATTGCAGCATCTTGCAATGAACCTTGCAAAACGCATGGGCGTGACGCTTGAACAGTTTAAACCGAATCACCCGGGCGGGGCGATAGGCAATCAGTTAAAATGAGTAAAGAAGCGATAACGCTGTCATCCCTTACACATACGTGGATATTGGATTTAGACGGCACGATATTAAAACATAACGGCTATAAACAGGGTGGCGACGAACTTTTGCCAAACGCCAGAGAGTTTATGCAAAGCATTCCCGCAGACGATATGGTGGTGATACTTACCGCCCGTACAGAGGAACACAGGGAGTCTACCATATCCTTTTTAAAGGCACACGGCATACGCTTTGACCATATAATATTTAATGCCCCTATGGGCGAAAGGGTGCTTATAAACGACAGCAAGCCATCGGGGCTTAAAATGTCGGTAGCCGTAAACCTGCCAAGAGATACCGGACTGAATTTAGATATTAATATAGACGAGAAAATGTAATTGAATATGGAAGATTTAAAAATATACAATGATTTTAATCAATATATTAAAGCCTTAAAACGAATAGCAGACAAGAGTCTTATAGTAATAGCTGTACGTGACGCTCTGACGTTTTCTAACTATAACCATAAAGAGTTATACAATGAATTGCAGAGCATAGGTTTTAGTATAAATCTTAACGGCTCTTTTAGGGAAAGCTATATAGGTATACTAAATAAAGGCACCGTTTTATATGAAGAAAGGGCCAAAGATGTGCTTACGCCGTTAAGTTATAATTCAAACGGTATTCAGGTAATTTCTAAGGGATATTCATGCGGCAATTTTTGCAGTATAAAAAAGGATGGCGATGAGTACGCGTTAAACGGCATCGGTTTGAATATTGTTGTATTTGACGCTGAAGAGAACAATTTTATAGACAGCGTTTCAGTTAATCTTTTAAAAGAAAGCGTAACAATGTCGCGTTACGAAAAATCAGCATGGGAGAATAAACTTCTTGAGCTAAAGCGTTTCGGTATACAGCCTTTTACTTTTTATTTGCCGAAACTGGATGATATACAAAATAAATCAGATTGGGAAACATTATTATACAATTTGATAATTGAAAGCGGCAACAGACAGGCGACGCAAGGAATTATAGCGAAAAATGTAGATAAATATTACGAATTAAGCGGTATGAATACATGCTATGATTCTATTGAAGAGTTTAAAGAACATTTAAATAATCCCTGCAGAGTGTTAAGGGGCAATTTATACTCAAAGAATGTATATTATAAAGGAAAATATTTAAATATAGATTGGGCAGGCCGAAGGATGGTAACCGACACGCCCGCAGATTACGATTTTACAGTCCATATGTTCGGCGACAGCGTCGGCTTACTATGGGAAATAAAGGATAGCGATACCGCTGCAAGCCGTTTGCAAAATTTATTTAACGTAAACGGGATAAAAGCAAAAGTGATAAATTACAGCGTTGCTGGGTTATCGTTGGATAACATTATGAACTATATTACAGATTCTGAAATTAAACAGGGCGATATAGTTGTTGTGTTGTGTTCAGGAGGCAAATCAGATCGAAGAAGGGAGTCATGGCTCAAACGCAACGGTATTTATTCCGAATATATGGTAGAAGAATTTCAACGTCCGCATAACTACGGTGAAGTATTTTATGATGCCAACCATTTTAACCATAACGGGTTGAAAGTTGTAGCGGAAATAATGTTTGATAAGATAAATGATTATCTGCAGACAATGACATATCGGCCCGTTGTGGATAAACCTAAGGGCGTTTTACCCCCCCCGAATTTTCAGAGCTATCCACATGGCTTGCTGAAATTAAAAAATATAAAAAACAAATCGGCAGCATAGTAATGAATTGCAATCCGTTTACTTTAGGTCATAAATACCTTGTAGAGTATGCGGCAAGCAAATGTGCTCACCTGTTTATTTTTGTCGTAGAAGAAGATAAATCGGTTTTCCCTTTTGCGGACAGAATAGAACTTGTGCGTAAAGGTACAAGCCATTTACAAAACGTCACTGTATTGCCGAGCGGTAAATTTATAATATCGCAGCTTACTTTTGAAGAGTATTTTGTTAAA
This sequence comes from Clostridia bacterium, assembly GCA_021205485.1. Taxonomy (GTDB): domain Bacteria; phylum Bacillota; class Clostridia; order Christensenellales; family Borkfalkiaceae; genus Coproplasma. The sequence continues at coordinate 4,106 of JAJPXK010000070.1, forward strand.
TCAAGCATTCAGGATACAACAATAGATCCTTCTATGGATGTGGAGTTGTTTGCAACGCAGATAGCGCCCGAACTAGGCATTACGGTGCGGTTTGCGGGCGAAGAGCCGCTTGACAAAGTTACAATGCAATACAACAATTCTATGCGGCAAATATTGCCAAAGTACGGAATTGAATTTGAGGAGATACCCCGCAAAGAATTTGACGGCGGGGTGATAAGCGCAAGCCGTGTAAGGGCTTGCCTTAAAGATAACGATTTTGAAACTATATCAAAGATAGTTCCGTCAACAACGCTAGAATATCTTAAAGAAAATTACAAAGAACTTATTAAAAAACTATAAAATGGAGCAACTTATTTATGGGTGAACCTATTATCTTGAACAAGCCCGATACGGGCAAGTATGCAAAACTGCGCAGTACCGAAAATTTATCTGATTATATATCCTGCCTGAAAGAATTCAAGCAGGATATAGCTATACTTGTCGCCGCAAAGAGGGGGATAGGGCAGTTTGTAAATAATATAATAGCCGATAAATGGAAAGAGCTTGGTTTTACCGCCGAGCTTTTGCAAAATAAATCATCTTCTTATATAGCCGTTATGAAAAACGGCACGGTTACATTCGAAAAAAACGAAAATGGCAAAGATTGCAATTATTCAGAAGATAATTATAATATTACGAGTACTTTTTCTGGCAACGCTGAGTTTATAAAAATAGCTATCGGCGAGTTAAATTATGCAATAAATTGCGACGGACTTAATTTTGTTGTAGTTGATACGGTCACGGGTAATATAGAAGACACCGTTTGTTTTGAAACAGGCAAAAACAATATGCCTTGTTGCAGATTATCTCCTGACCTTGCCGTGCAATGCAGCGAAGCTACCAACGAAGAAAAGTACGGCTTTATCGTAGAAAAATTGCGTAAAGAGCTTAATCTTATACCCGACAAAAGGGTTGTTGTAAGGTATTTTAATAATTTAGGTGATTTTTATAGCTTGTGTGCAACAACGGAATATACCGAGAAAGAACTGAATATTGAGTTAATATTGTTATCTATATACGATAGAGAAAGCGATATTGCTGGCTTTTTTTCGCATAACAATTTCAAAATAAAATTGTATAAATTAACGAGATACGAAAATGAAATAGTTACCCCTATTTATACCAATTCAAAACATAATAATATTTTTTATAAATGGGATAATAAAAAGATTGGAACTTATACCAAAAATCTCGGTGATGATTTTTATAAGGCTGTGAAAAAACCAATTTTTGATCCGATTGACGAGCAAAACTATATTAGGAAATTTGGAATCATTCCAGGAAAAACGGTCTTTGTAATACCATTTTCTAATGCTATAGAGCCTATTCCAGTATATTTCTGGAATTTTTGTGCCGAGTTATTTAAAATGATAGGACTATCAGTGATTTTTAATGTTCCTAAAGATAAAGAACGTCTTTTTTGTGCAAAATCAGTCTACGTTCCGATAAAGGATTCTATTGGTTTTGCTGATTTATGTGGATATGTTTTTGGCATGCGTTGTGGTTTTTTTGATGTAATATCGTCATCTTCTGCACAGATGACCATCTTTTCAACAAAATTTTTTGCGCCATTGGATAAAGTATTTAATATAAAAAATGATGATAATAGGATAAGAACAATTTTCATTGATAAAGGCGATTATGATTATAAAAAAACTATGCCATTTAATATAATAAGTGCATTATTTGATACGTTTAATATTGGTATGAAAGAGAATATTAAAAATATAATACGATATGTGCCTTCATATTACAATCTGTCGTTAAAGCCACAAG
>JAJPXK010000148.1 GCA_021205485.1 Clostridia bacterium
CACGCTTTGTTGTACGCTTCCTCATGCTGTATTCAATATCACTAAAGCTCTGCTGCCCGTTCATACTTGCACCGCCTTATCTTTTTCTCATATTATATCACATTTACCTGCTTTTTTGAAATAGCCGGTACATAAAACGGATTAAATCAGCGTTTCCTTAAAACTCCTACGATTTACGGATACCGACTGACACCTTTTCGTGGGTGTGTACAGTATCGCCCAGCCACTCAGGCACGTCTTCACAGCCTTCCTGTTCCCGCTGTTCCTTAATGAATGCGGCCAGCGTATTGGCATTAACTGTCTCCGTGACAAGACTGGCGAACCCGTTCTCCTTCAGCGCCGCAATCATCTCATCCCTGCGGCCTGCTACCGGAGAAGCAAATAACCAGCTCTTCAAGTAAAACGTACTGCCGTTTCTGGAGAAACGGTCAAGCTCCGTTTCCGTCATGGCATCCGACAGCTGCAGATCCAGTGCATCGATTTCTGCTCCAAGTGCCTTCGCCTGTGCTTCCAAATCCTTTTTCTGTTCCCACATTGCCTTAAGCCGGTCAGCCATTTCAAAAATCTGATTATTCTCCATCGGTGACTACCTCCTTCCAAGGGATAAGATTTTGATATCTCTCTACTAGCTACCGAGAAATTCAACCCCCGTTCAAAGCCTCAGCTTTTGAACGGGTTTTTGCCCTTCCGATAATCATCGACGAGCAATTTAGCTAAGTTTTGTTTCTTCTGCAGCGTCGATAATACCTTGCGGTCAATTGTGCCCCGACAGATAAGATAAATATAGTGGCAGTTCTCACGCTGGCCTGCGCGATGAATTCTGGCCTTCGCCTGTTCAAAATTCGACATGTAATAATCCAGACTGTAAAAAACCATCTTCTATGCATCATTCAGTGTAATGCCAAGACCGGCGGCTGCAATCTGCCCCACAAATACCTTACATTTCTCATCATACTGGAAACTCCGGATTTCACCGTTTCTGTTCTTCACGCCGCCGCGAACAACAGCATAATGAATTTTCTTTTTCTCCAGAAGCTCCTCTATATCATCCAGTTCCGGCACAAAGCGAGCCATGATTACGAGCTTCTTATCCTCTGCCATACAGGTATCGATAATGTCAGAAAGAGCGTCCAGTTTTGCTGTACTTACCGAATTTACGATACCGTCATCATCCGTCAGATGTCCACCGGTAATCTGTGACAGGCGCAAAAGTCTCGTGAGGATGTTCGCTGTCGTGACTTCCGATTTTTCCATCTCCGCATAGCTTTCATCCTCAATGCTGTCGTAGAGCTTTAATGCTTTCGGCTCTAAATCCACAGTCCGGATTTCCTCGACAATTTCCGGCAGATCCAGGCATTCCGATTTCGTTACCCGGAATGCAACCGAATGCATCTTCTGTAAAAAATCGTCCATCATCCATCTGCGAAAAACCGGTATATGATTCCTGTAACCTGCCATGTCAAAATATCTGCTGCGGAAAGAATAAAACGACATTCCAAATATCTGAGGATTTAAAAAACGGTACTGCGAGAACACATCCATCTCATGGTTGGTGATTACCGTTCCTGTCAACAAAAGCTTATATTTTGCCCTGTCTCCGAGGTGATGCATTCCTTTGCTCTGGTTCGTGCGATTCTCCTTCAGTTTGTGTGCTTCGTCTGCAATCACCAGCTCCGCGTCATAAGCAAGCAGTTCCTTCTCCAGCCTCCACGCCGACTCATAATTCACAACCACCACCTGCAATCCCTCTTCCGGAAGTTTTGTAAGCTGCTCTTTTTTCTTTGCCGCCGTACCTTTTAAGACCGTCAGCGAATATGGAAAATCAGCAAATTTTTCAAATTCCTCTTTCCATACACCAACGATAGAAAGCGGAGACACCACCAAAACCCTGTTAATCTTCCCAATCTGATACAGACATCCGGCAACGGCGATGCTCACCACCGTTTTACCGGTACCCATTTCCATAAGTAAGGCAACTCCCCGGCTCTTTATTCTTCCGTCAAAAACCCCAAACTTCTCACAGGCAAACGCAAAAGCATTCTTCTGGTGCTCATAAGGTGTGGCCTTGATCGGCATCATCAGTTCGATGTTACTCATGGCATTCACCCCTCACTTCTTTAATCTCAATCTCCTCCACCGACTTTCCCGGTGCCAGCGCAAGGATTTCACAAAACTCCCCAAACAGCAGGGATAGGATTCTCTTCGGAAGACGGATACGCTCGCTCTGTAGCACTTCCTGTTTATGACCATCATGGTCTGCAACATTGATTCGCACTCTGTGTTTCAATCTCATTGATTTGTCCTCGTTGTTCCAGTTTTCAATGTTCATTTTGCGCATCGATATCTACCTCCGTGATCGCAATTGCGAAACGAAGGCAAACCGATGAGCCTGATTTATATATAATTTTCATAACGGCCTTCAAACAAAACCTCCGTTTCGTTCTCAGGCCAGCCATTTCCTACTGGCTATGATTGAAATTGTGTCTGCCGCGCAGCCCGGAAATGGTCCCACGTCTGGGGAGCATTACAGCAGAGGCGTTTAAGGTCATCACCCGACCAGACAGAAGAGTGATCAGTTCTTCTGTGATAAAACAAATAAAAAAGCCAGGGCATATCAAATACACAGAAAATATCTGTGTTTCGACATACCCTGGCTCGGCGGTGGTCTACTCTGGACCCCTATTGGCTCAGTGATTATCGGTTACAATTTTTAATATATCGATGTGATGCACCTCGAACCGGCGGTACAATTTTAGCTGTCAATTCGTCGTAATCAAACTCAACAAATTTCCCACAATTAGGACATGGATGCGTTGCTTTTCCGTGTGCATCTGGTTCGACTCCAGCTTTATACTTAGGGCAACATGGATATGCTATCATCGTCCTAATTCTCTCAACCGTATCTATCTGCATTTGTTTCCTCCTTCCGTCACTTATTTCAAATTCTCATCATCTTCTGAAATCTTAAAAAATTACAAAATGCCGGATAGACAACATTTCCAAAAAACATGTCTAATCCGGCATTACGTTCTCATGTTTCCAAGGAATCGAGCTCGGTCATTCTGAAATAATTTTTTCGATTTCTGGTTTTAGCAATGATTTCTCAAAATCGCTTAAATTATTCCAAATCTGTTTTATAATATCAATCAGGCAAATCCTGACGTTCTTCTTTTTATCTTTACTTTTGCTGCAATAGCATCTCACATATATGAATATCCCAGTCCTTTCAACCCGGAAGTCAAATGCCCGTTCATTATTTGAATTAAGAACAGGAACTGCAGCCTCTGATGAAACTATCTCTACCGGTTTATGATTTACAAACTTCTTCATGCCTTCTCCCCCTCTCATCGTTATACCATCTCAGGAAGTTTTGCCTCCTGGTCATTCCGTGCGTTTCTGATAATCTCTCGTACTGACTCAATATCCTCTTTTTTCATGTACCTTCCCATCACAATATATGATATGACCATTCCTGCGCACCGGATAGACTCCTTACCCGTCATCATCTTTTTGTTAGTGCTTGGAATTACAAGTATATTGAACCACAGTTCATTCTCAAATGACCAGTTAATCCTGTTGATTTTTTTTGCAATATCCTCCCACTTCAAACCGAATGCACGTGCCATGCGCGCAACATGCGCCAAAGCCATTTGTGTAACTGGCTTCAAAAGGAGATTCGTCTCTCTCAAATAAGAAACCGGCCTATCCTTTTCCGTAAGCTCTATATACTGCCGAAACGCTTCGATTTCTCGTAATGCAACACTCCAAAAATCTCTCACTTCATCTAATGCATTCTCAACATCATCCTCCTCCGGTAGCATTTTTGTCGAAAATTTTTCATCCTTTAATATCGCTTCTGATATTGTATACACAGCACTCAGCGTCGTAAGATGTTTGCTTCTCTGTGAAAGTGTATTGCTCTTCCAGTTAACAATGTCAATCCCATTTATTGGAGCTAATGGTTCTCCTTCCTTTATAAGTACCCTGGATATAACGGCAAATATATCATCGTCGCTTGTGATAATATTGTCACTTCTGCTTGTTTGTTTTGCATACTTATTTACCTTATTAAATATCTTTCGAATTTTCATCGTGTCGCGATGCTCAACAAAAATTACGCTTATTTCCTCCTGCGCTATTTCAGGGTGAGGTTCTAAGTTTTTCCACGATGGACTAATTTTTGTATCTGCCGGTAATCCCATATAGCCTTTAATTGCTACTTTTAAGCTGAGAAGCCTGTGCTGTCCATCAAGTGCAATCAACCTCTCACTGCCGGGAAGAGTCAAGAAACCCATATCCTTAAGAGGAAACCTATATGCCACAGGAAGATTCTGCACCGCCTCATCCACAGATTCAAACACCATTTCTTCAAATCCTGAATATATATCTACGATTAAACTACCAAAAAACTTGTCTGGATCTTCTATTATGTAGGGAACAATTTCAGACACGACTCTATTGGTGTCAAGCGTCCTCTGCATTTTTTCATCTGCCGTCATTTCCTTCCATTCAGGCATTTCCATTGCAAACCCAACACTGTCCACCAACTGCCCCGCTCGCATTTTGGCGATATAATAAACGGTGTCTCCCATATGTGCTTTAATACATCCAATAGTTGCCATAGTTTTTGCCTCCTTATGTGCTGTGTCTTTTATAATAGCACCGCAAACGTAATATGTCAAGCAAAAAACACGAGTTTTTTCAAAAACTCGTGTTTTCTTCAAAACACAAGTGTCAAAAAAACAGACGCTACCCTGATCAATAGCATCTGCTTGCAAAAAACATCTCATAAAAATCCCTCAATTTTTTTCTTTCTCACCGGGTTTGCAAGTTTTCTCAAGGCTTTCTTCTCAATTTGGCGTATACGTTCCCTTGTTAAACCATATATTTGGCCGACTTCTTCAAGGGCCTTCTCTCTGCCATCCTCAAATCCGAATCGTGTACAAATAATTTCTCTTTCCCGTTGTTTTAACTCACCTAATATGTCTTGAACAAGTTGCTGCAATGTTTTTCTCTCAATACTCTCATATATGTTTTCCGAATACAAGAGCAACCACTCATCTCCGTCATTATCTCCATCATGTTTTTCGCAGACATCCATGTTTTCCAAAAACATATCAAGAGACTCAATTGGCGTACATGCAGATATCACATCTTCGGCTTGCTCCGGTGAACATTGCAGTTTCTCGCATATCATCTCGCTGACCTTTTGGCAGCCAATCCACTCATCACACTCAAAACAGTCGTGTGACTTGAGGATCGGAAACATCGTATAGAACCCCTCTTTTCTATGTACGGGATAGTATACGAGCGGTCTGCATGTACCCTGCTCTCTTGTCATATTCTGATATATCCAAAGGGATGCATATGTACTAAAAGAACCACATGTATCAGGATCATATTTATCTACAGCATTTATCAATCCTATAAGTCTTATTTTTGCTATCCACGACATCAACCAATCCCAATTTACCAAAAGGACAGTCTATATTATTATCCGGTGCCACTTTATTCGGACTGATTTTCAGTCTTGGAACACATGTGTTAATTATGCGGGAAGATCATCATTCAACGGACGGATTGCTACCGTTTTTGCTTTCGACTTTTCCTCATTTTCATCATCCGTCTCAGAATTCATTTTTATGAAATTCTCTAGTCCGCGGGCTAAGTCTTCTCTGCCAAATTCCATCATGTTAAATTCATTAAAGAAATAATACCACGCTGTGGCGTCATTATTTTGAGATGCCAAGCGATACTGTAAAAGCTGTAAGGTGCCTAACTCTTCTATGTATGTGTCATGTTCAAATATGCGCTCACCCAGAGGATTAAGGAAGCGCTGATTTAATCCGTTTTATGTACCGGCTATTTCAAAAAAGCAG
>JAJPXK010000051.1 GCA_021205485.1 Clostridia bacterium
ATCGTTCGGGGCAGCCCGCTCTGTATAACGCTTAGCGGCGAATTGGACGAATGTTCTTCGCTCAGGGTCCGCCAGAGATGCGACGGGCTTATAGACGACAATCCCCTGGCGGAGAGCATTGTAATAAACCTCGCCGGGGTAAAGTTTATGGATTCAACGGGCATAGGGTTTCTTATAGGCAGGTACAAAAAGGCCGCTCGCTTAGGCATCCCTGTATTTATAGAAAATCCCGACTTTGCCGCGGACAAAATTTTGAATTTAAGCGGAATATATTCGCTTATACCTAAAGCTCAGTAATTTAAGGAAACAAATATGGCAAATAATTATTTAAAACTTCAGTTTTTATCCGTACCAGAAAACCAGGCGTTCGCGAGGGATGCGGTGGCGGCGTTCTGTCTGCCGCTCAATCCTACCCTTTCACAGCTTTCCGACGTAAAGACGGCTGTGTCGGAAGCGGTGACAAACTGCACCGTGCACGCCTACAGGGGCAAGACGGGGATGGTGACGGTAGAGTGCGTTTTATCCGACGACAAGTTACATATCACAGTCATTGACGAGGGGTCGGGCATAGCCGACGTAGAAAAGGCGGTGCAGCCGTTTTTTACAACCCTCCCTTCGGACGAACGCTCGGGCATGGGTTTTACCATAATGCAGACCTTTATGGATGAATTTGCGGTAACTTCCTGTGAGGGCGAGGGCACGCGGGTGGATATGGAAAAACGCTTTTTATCGGAAGTAGAGAATGCTTGATGTCGGACAGACTAACTTACTAATACGGCAGGCGAAGGCGGGCGACAACGCCGCCAAAGAGAAACTTTTAACAGAAAACGCCAATCTTATAAAATCCATAGTCAGAAGATACCTCGGCAAGGGGGTGGAGTACGACGATTTATACCAGCTCGCGGGCATCGGCCTGTTGAAGGCGATAAACGGCTTTGACGAAAGTTACGGGGTCCGTTTTTCCACCTACGCGGTTCCTATGATAGCCGGGGAGATCAAACGCTTTATGCGCGACGACGGCAGCATAAAAGTTTCCCGCGCCATAAAGGCGGAGGCCAAGGCCATAAACAAGTTCATAGAGGAATATTCGGCTAAAAACGGCGTGCAGCCTACCGTAAAACAGATATCCGAACAATTTTCCATGCCCGAAAGCCAGGTCGTTTTCACCATAGGCTCGTCGTTTATGCCCGTGTCGCTGTACAGCCAGGGGGAATATAAAGACGAAACGACGGGCGAGCTTGTGGACAAGCTCCCCTGCGAGGACGGCCAGGAGGAACTTATAGAAAAACTGCAGCTAAAAACCGCCATATCAAAGCTCGGCGAAAGGGACCGCAAAGTAATAATGCTGCGGTATTTCAGGGATATGACGCAGAGCGAAGTCGCCGCAATGCTCGGCGTCTCGCAGGTGCAGGTTTCAAGGATAGAAAACCGCATAATGGAGACCTTCCGCAAAGAACTTACGGGGTAAAAAGCCGCCGCGGCTTGACGCTTACGCGCCTTGCGTATTACATTAATATAATAAAAAAAGCCCGCCCGTTTACATATAACAGGCGGCTTTTTGCGTTCAGAAAACTTTTTCGGTCAAAAAATATTTATAAAAATGGTTTTTATTACAAACTAAAACGTCAAAAGCTGTTTATAAAGTTGCATTTTTTTATATTTTGTGGTAAGATTATAAATAAAGAAAGATAAAGCGAAAATTCAAATGATTTACGCAGGCTTAAGCCTGCTAAATATTATCGGTGTGATTATGGATGAACTCATTAAATCTATAACAGAAGCAGAGGAAAAGGCGGCGGCGCTTAAAAACGACGCTGTGATAAAGGCGGGGCAGATTATAGAAGACGCCAGAAACCAAGCCGCGAAGATAGAGGCGGAAAGCTCTGAGCAATGCTCCAGATATATCGACGAACGCCTTAAAGCCGCGAGGGTACAGGCGGAAAAAGACTATAACGCCTACATCGCTAAAAGCAAAGCTGACGCAAAAATTTACGCCGACGATATGAAAAAGCACACCGACGCCACGGTAGGCAAAATTGTCGGGAGGATAACCGATGGCAATAGCTGAAATGCGAAAACTTAACCTTGCCGCGATGTCTTACGACAAGGATAAAATACTTGACGCCCTGCAAAAGACGGGGGCGGCGGAGGTAAAACAGCATACCGAAATTCAGGATCTGTCCCCGTGTACGGGCAATCCCGAAGCTTTGAGCGATTACCTTTCGTCCGCTGAGGCCGCCTTAGGGATATTGTGCGCCGAAGTTGAAAGTTTTGACAGAGAAAATAAGATAAAGTCGGATATTTTAAAGGACGGTTTTGACGTTTCTTACTCAGATTTTATGTCTTACGGCGGCAAAAAGGAGTTCGCCGACGGGCTGGTTTCCAAAATCAACGCCCTCACCGACGAAAAAATATCTTTAAACGCCGAACTCGCCCGCGTCAACCGTACTATAGAGCTGTCTTTGCCGTATTCTTCGGTAAAAACGCCGCTCAACAGTTTCGCAGATACCCGCCACGCGTGCGTAAGGCTCGGAACCGTTCCCGCGAACGAAAGGGAGAAATTGCAGAAATTATTCGCTGAAATCTCCCTCGCAGATTTTAAAGAGGAAGCGGCGACGGAAGATACGATATTGATTGTAGCTGTCTGCCATAAGAGCGTAACAGCGGAGTTTGAAAACGCCCTGTCTTCGGCGGGGTTCACTCTCTGCCCGTTCAAAGGAGAGCAGTCAGGCGAGGAAATCTACAACAGCGCCCTGTCGGAAAAAGAGCAGATAACCCTGCAGCTCAGGGAAAATTCACTGTCAATGTACGCCTTAAAGGACGGCATCCGCCCCTTAAAGGTTTACTGCGATTACGTCGGTTACCAGCTTGAAAAAGAGGGCCTTTCCGATAAATTTTTAGCAACGCAGAGGACTTTTCTGCTTGAAGCGTACGTTCCTAAAGAGGGACAAACGGCGGTAGAGGAGGCTTTGAAAAACGCGTCCGACGCCGTATATTACGAATTTTCTGACCCGTCTGAGGATGAAATTCCCCCTACGCTGATGCAAAACAACAAGGTTGTATGCAACTTTGAGGCGTTAACCAATATGTATTCGGTGCCTAACTCCAGAGAGTTTGACCCTAACACGGTGATGTCCTTTTTCTACAGCCTGTTTTTAGGCTTTATAATGGCCGATATCGGATACGGGCTTTTAATGCTTTTAGGCGGAGGCTTTATCTGGTATAAAAAACGGGGCCGCGAAAGCGGTTTAAAAAGGCTGAGCGGAGTGTTCGCTATAGGCGGTATTTTCACCATACTATGGGGTGTACTCTTTAATTCCTTCTTCGGGTTCAGCATTTTGCCGTTTACGGTGATGCCCGACGCGCAGAGCGATATGTGGTCTTTTGTAGGCATATACGTGCCCGCCGTCCTTGTTATAGCTTTAATGCTCGGCACGGTGCAGCTTGGCGCAGGTTACGTCTGCAAAGCCGTTCAGTGCTGGCGCAGGGGCAAGATTATGGACGGCATATGCGAAGGCGTCACATGGACTGTGTTTTCCGTAGGCGTGCTTTTAGCTTTGATAGGCCTTGTTGATGAGGCCAATGTTCCCTCGCTCGCGTATATCGGCGGCATTATGGCGGCCGCGGGGCTTGTCGCGGCTATGCTCACCGCGGGCAGGCACGAAAAAGTCTTAGGCAAATTTACAAAGGGCTTCGGGGCGGCGTACGGCATTATAAACTATATCTCAGATATCTTGAGCTACGCAAGGCTGTACGGCCTTATGCTCTCTGGCGCCGTTATCGGGCAGATAGTTTCTCAATACGGCGCAATGTTTATAGTAGATTATGGCGGATTCTTTATTATCGTCGGCGTGCTTCTTCTTGTGGTAGGGCACGTGTTCAACCTCGCGATAAGCCTTTTAGGCGCGTATATTCACGACGCGAGGCTGCAGTATGTAGAGTTCTACGGCAAGTTCTACGAAGGCGAGGGCGAGTTGTTCTCCCCTATAGGCTCAAAACATAAATACATCTATTTAAACGCCGCTTGAAATATTTAATTATATTATTTTGTCATCCTGAGCATAGTCGAAGGATCTCGCGAGAACTCGATACTTTTCTGTCATCCTGAGCGGAGCCCGTAAGGGCGTAGTCGAGGGATCTCGCGAGTACTCGCGGACGACAATAGTAACACCAAAAACATCTTCCTCTCAAGGGCAAGATAATTATAAAAACAAAAACAAAAAAACAAAAAACGGAGGTTTTTGTTATGACTCAGTATGATATCCAATACTTACAGAACCAGATCACGAACGCCAATAGTTATGGCATAATGGTTGCTTACATCGGCATTGCATTGTGCGTAATTCTCTGCGGCGTAGGTTCGGCTATAGGCCTTTACAAGACCGGTTCGGCCGCCGCGGGCGTTTTAGGCGAAAATCCTAAGCTTTTCGGTAAAGTTATGGTGCTTGTGCTTCTGCCTGCGACTCAGGGTATTTACGGCTTTATTATCGCTATTATAGCCTCAAGCTCCGCAGCGTCCGCTGAATCGTTGTATGCTGGCCTGGAAGTATTGTTCAAAGTTATGCCTATGGCTCTTTCGGGCTTGGTAACGGGCATATTCCAGGGCAAATCGGCGGTAAATTGTATTTACGCCGTAGGCAAACAGGATTCGCTCGGCGGCAAGCTTATTATTTACCCCGCGATGATAGAGTTCTACGCCATTCTCGGCCTTATCATTTCAATAATGCTCCTCGCGGCTTAATTTTCGGAGAGAACAGATGAGCGCGCAGGACTTAGTAGACAGAATTATATCCGACGCCGAGGATGAATCTGCGGCGGTGATAGCAGAGGCTGAAAAGACGGCCGAGCGTATAATTTCCGAAGCCCGCACAAAAAGCGAGGATGCTATGCGGCAGGCAGAGGATACTGCGGCGGCCAAGGCCGAAGCCATAGCTCAGTCCAGGGCGGCTACGGCCCGCCTCGACGGGGCGAAAATTCTTCTCGGCGAAAAACGCGGGGTAATAGACATAGTATACTCCGCCGCCGCGAAGCAGATCGCCTCTATGGATAAAAAGGATTATATCGCCTTCTTGAAAAAGCTGCTCGAAGAGTACGCCGAAGAGGGCGACGAGGTGGTCCTCGCCGATAATTTTGCCTATTCCGCAGATTTAGCCAAGCTCTCGGTAGTTTCGTCTAAAAAGTTAAGGCTTGTATTCGGCGGGGCGAGGATAAGCGGAGGTTTTATTCTCCGCGGCAAAAAATCTGACAGGGATTTATCGGTAGAGGCTATGATAGCCGCCGACAGGGCAGAGCATGAAGCCGAAGTCGCGGCAGAATTGTTAAGATAGTTTAAGGTTGTTTTATGGCAGTAGACTCGTTGTTTACAAACGGCATAATAGCCGCGAGAGAGAAATATTTATTGAAGGATAAATTGCTTCGTATGTGCGAGGTAAGCGCGGACGAAGCTTTCCGTATGCTGGCAGAGAGCGGTTTCGGTAAAGACGTAACCGTATCTTCCGTCTACGAATACGAAAAGCTGATTTTAGCCGACAGCCGCGACATAGACTCTTTTATCCGTGAATTTTCCCCCTCCGCGGCGGAGGAGCAGTACCTTCTAGCCCCGAGGGATTTCCACAACGCCAAGGCTTTGGTAAAGGCAGAGCGCCTCGGCGCCGACGCGGGGCCTATGCTCGCGCCCGACGGGCTTATTCCCGCCGAAGATATTAAGGCCTGCCTTAAATCGGGCGATTTTTCGCCGCTGCCCGCCGAACTTAAAAACGCCGTTTTAAATGCGAGGGAGTACCTCTCGCAGGGCGAGGCTTACGGGGCGGAAACGGGGGCTATTTTCGATAAGGCCCTTTAC
>JAJPXK010000012.1 GCA_021205485.1 Clostridia bacterium
TCACCCTTGCAGGGAGCAACACCCCTGAAAGGGGAAATATTAAGAAAAGATAATGGCTTATCTTTTTTTCTTGCGTTCATTTGCGGCATCCCTGATTCCGCACATTATGCAAAGTTTCGCTTTGCACAGAAAAACAAAAGACATCTGCGGGGAGCAGATGCCTTTTGCTGTGTGTTATCAATTTAACTGCTTTAATTAAAATCAATCCAATTCGAAGGCGCCGGTATAGAGCTGGTAATACGTGCCTTTTTGCTCTATAAGCTGCTCGTGGTTGCCGCGCTCGATTATCCTGCCGTGGTCAAGAACCATTATGGCGTGGCTGTTGCGGACGGTTGAAAGCCTGTGAGCTATAACAAACACCGTTCTGCCCTCCATAAGTTTATCCATGCCCTTTTCAATAAGTTTTTCGGTACGGGTATCGATAGAGCTTGTCGCCTCGTCAAGAATGAGCACGGGGCACTGCGAAACCATCGCGCGGGCGATGGCGAGTAGCTGCCTCTGCCCCTGCGAAAGGTTAGAACCGTCGCCCTTGATTTCGGTATTGTACCCTTCGGGAAGGTGAGTTATAAAGAAGTCTGCGTTTGCAAGCTTTGCGGCCTGTATACATTCTTCGTCGGTGGCGTTAAGCCTGCCGTAGCGGATATTGTCCATTACGGTACCCGTAAACAGGTGAGTATCCTGCAAAACCACGCCTAAAGATTTACGCAAATCGTCTTTATTTATCTTTTTGATATCTATACCGTCGTATGTTATCGAGCCCGACTGTATATCATAAAATCTGTTGATAAGGTTTGTAATTGTAGTTTTGCCTGCGCCCGTGGAGCCTACAAAGGCAATCTTTTGCCCGGGCTTCGCGTAGAGATTGATTTCGTGCAAAATCACCTTTTCGGGTGTATAGCCGAACACGACGTTTTCAAAGCGGATATCGCCCTTTAAGGGCCTGTATTCCGCCGTTCCGTCTTCTTTCAGACGTTTCCACGCCCATTCGTTTTCGCCGTGTTCGCCGTAGGTTAAGGTAATGTCGCCGCCCTGATCTTCGGGTTCGGTATCAACCATATCAAAAATCCTTTCGGCGCCCGCGAGGGCCATTACTATGGCGTTGAACTGTTGCGAAACGGTCTGCACTGGCTGGTTGAACTGCCTTGAATACGCGAGGAAGCTTACAAGCATACCCGCGCAGACAGCCACGGCAGTTACACCTTCTTCCGGATTTGCCATTTGATTATTGACATACAGTGAAAGCAGAGCCGTTGAACTGCCGCCTGATACGGCGATAATAAGCACGCCTACAACGGCTATAAGCACATACTGCAGCCAGCCGAGGTTGTTGTTTATAGGCCCTAAAATAAAGGAATAGGTATTTGCGACCCTGCTTGATTCGTTGAGTTCATCGTTTAAAACTTTAAACTCTTCCCTCGCCTTCTGCTCGTGGCAGAACACCTTTATTACCTTCTGGCCTTCGGTCATTTCCTCTACATAGCCGTTTAATTTGCCTAACGATACCTGCTGTTTTAAGAAGTATTTCGCCGATCTTCCGCCTATTATCTTAATCATCACAGCCATAACGGCGAGCACTACAAGTATTACAAGCGTAAGCGTTACGCTGTAATATATCATAAACGAGAATACGAATATAAGCGTAAGTATCGCCGAAATAATCTGCGGAATAGTCTGCGTCAAAAGCTGACGCATCGTATCAACATCGTTGGTGTAGAGGCTCATAAGTTCGCCGTGCGTATGCGTATCGAAGTACATAAGGGGCAGACGCTGCATCTTCTGGAACATATCGTTACGCATTTTCTTAAGCGTGCCCTGCGCTATAAACATCATAATAAGGTTATAGGCGAAGTTAGAGAAGGCGCCCGCCATATATACGCAGGCGATGATTATAATATTTTTTATAATGCTATCGTAAATCGCGCTGATTTCCTCCGCAGTCGTTTCCTGAGTAACCGACATCAGACCGCTGGTAATAGGTGCGAAGAAAGATGCGCCGACTACGGTAGAAATTGATGCTAAAAGTACGAAAATTACAACAAATACTGTGGCAATTTTATAGTTTGAAAAGGTATACTTCAATAACCTTATAAGGGTTTTTACGGGATTTTTTGCGCCCTTTTTATTTTGCAAAGTCATTTCTTTCTCGCTCATGCTAAGGTACCTCCCGTCTGGCTTTCGTAAACTTCCCTGTAAATCTCGTTGGAAGCTAACAGTTCGTCGTGTTTGCCTATGCCCGTTATTTCGCCCTCGTCAAGCACGATAATTTTATCGGCGTCCTGCACAGAGCTTATGCGCTGCGCTATTATAATTTTTGTGGTTTCGGGGGCGTGTTTCCTTAAGGCGTCCCTTATCTGAGCGTCCGTCTTGGTATCTACCGCGGACGTTGAGTCGTCAAAAATTATAACCTTAGGCTTTTTTAAAAGGGCCCTCGCGATACAAAGCCTCTGCTTCTGGCCGCCCGATACGTTTACGCCGCCCTGGCCTAAGTCGTAGTCGTAGCCGCCGGGAAGCTGCTGTATAAACTCGTCGGCGCAGGCCTCCCTGCACGCCTCCTGAATTTCTTCGTCGGTGGCGTTTTCGTCGCCCCAGAGAAGATTTTCTTTTACCGTTCCTGAAAAAAGCACGTTTTTCTGCAGCACCATGGCGACTTTGGAACGGAGGGCATCAAGGTTATACTCCCTTACGTCAACCCCGCCTACCTTTACTGTGCCTTCGGCGGCGTCGTAAAGGCGTGGAATTAATGATACAAGCGAAGATTTGCCCGAGCCTGTAGCCCCGATAACGCCTACCGTTTCGCCCGCTTTGATGCTTAAATTGATATTTTTAAGCACCTTCACGTCTGCCTTCTGCGAATAAACAAAGTCAACGTTGTCAAACTCGATATCGCCTGTCGCAACTTCGTATACGGGATTTGTAGCCTTAGGCAGAGTGGTCTTTTCGGTCAGAACTGCGTAGATACGCTCCATGCTGCCCTTTGAAAGGGATATGAAGTTAAGACACATGGCCGCCATCATTACGCCCGTAAGAATCTGCACTGAATAGGTTATAAGGCCCTGAAGCTGGCTTGCGGAAACGTTGCCGTCAATAAAGCCAAGCGACATATTTGAACCTACGAGCAGTATGAAAATATTGGATATGTACATTATGAGCGTAACGAAGGGGTTCATTATCGCGAGGATTTTTTCCGCCTTAACCGAATAGGTGTAAACCTCTTCGGTGGCGTGCTTCATCTTTTTGATCTCCTCTTCTTCCCTTACGTAAGATTTTACTACGCGTATGCCCGTAAGGTCTTCCTGAACAACTCTGTTCAAATCGTCGTAGCGCCTGAACATTATGCGGAAGGGCTTTGTAACCTTTACCATGCATATAGATACGATAATGCCTAAAACTATCGCCGCGCATACGAATATGCCAGCCATTTTAGGTTCTATAACGCACGTCATTATTATGGACGAGATAAACAGCACCGGGGCGCGCACTAACATACGTATGCACATCTGGTATGCGTTTTGCACGTTGGTTACGTCGGTCGTAATACGGGTTATAAGGCTGGACGTAGAGAAGTTGTCTATATTGGCGAAAGAGTACGTCTGCAGATTGTTGTACATATCCTCCCTGAGGTTATGCGCGAAGCCGCAGGAAGCTTTCGCCGCAAGTTTGCCGCCCGCGAAACCGCATAAAAGAGCGAATAACGCACAGGCCACCATACCTATTGAAGTCCATATCACCTTCGTCATATTTATCTCATAATCGGGATATTCAGACGGGTCTGAAAGACATTCCAGCTCGGGCAGAATAAACTTCAACATAAGGAAAGGTATAATAATTTCCATCACGGCTTCGCCTATCATTATGATAGGGCAAAGGATAGACGGGACTTTATACTCCCTTACGCTTTTTAAAAGTGTTTTTAACATTAAAAATCTCCTTTATTCTCCTTTTTTGTATTGTCATTTATTTTTATTGTTAATTGAGGCATATATAGGGGGGGCAATTTACTTTGACGGGGTGTTTTCTATCGCGGAAACAATTTTTAAAAGTATACGCTTAAGCTCCTCCTGCTCTGGCGGGGTGAGCAAATCCTGTATCAAAGCGTCGTTTTTATCCATCATCTCTTTATTCAAAAGGCAGATTTCCCTGCCCTTGTCGGTAAGTTCTACAAATTTTTGCCTTGCGTCGCCCTGCGAATAGCTGCGGGTAAGATACCCGCCGTTTTCAAGGTTTTTTATCAGGGTAGAGACGGTTGACGGGCGAAGGTTCAGCTCGCGTTCTATGTCGCGCTGGCAGACTTCCTTTTTATTTTTTTCGCTTATGTGTATAAAAACCAGCGCCTGGAACTGCGCCCCCGACACCCCTAAAGACGACAGATTGAAACTGCCCTGCCGCTCCATCTCGCGGTTTACGTATTGAATTAAGCCGAAAAGCCTTTCGTTTTCCAAAGTATACCACTTCCCCGCGTCCTTATTTTTTCTGCCATAAGAACGCCTAAAACAAAAAATAGTTTTAAGTCAAACTATTTGATAACGAAGTTTATTTTACAACAGTATATTATTATTGTCAAGCGTTTGTCACAATATTTTAACACTGTTATTATAAAAAATTAAACCCCTTATAAAGGGGTTTACAATTATCATTTTTTGTAACTTTCTGCTAAAGCCTTAAACGACGGCAGAGACCTTTTAATCATCTCGGGCGAAACGCAGTAAGAAATTCTTACATACCCTTTAACGCCGAAGCTGTCGCCCGGCACTATTAAAAGCTCGTACTTTTTAGCCCGTTCAGCAAAGGCGTTCGCGTCCGCCTCCATAGCCTTTACAAACAGGTAAAAGGCCCCTTCGGGCTTTACCACGTCGTAGCCAAATTCGGTCAAAGCCGAACACAATAAGTCTCGGTTGGATTTATACACCGAAATATCCGACGTTACGCCCTGCGCCTCGGCGACAAGCTTTTGCAGAAGGCTCGGCGCGCATACGTAGCCTAACGCCCTGCCCGCCCCGCATATCGCGGAATATACCTTTTTGCAGCCTGTCATGGCGGGATTTACGGCGATGTAGCCTATTCTGTCGCCGGGGAGAGAGAGGCTCTTTGAATACGAATAGCACACTATGCTTTTATCGTAATAATTCATAATGTACGGTACTTTTATATCGTCGTAAACAAGTTCGCGGTAGGGTTCGTCGGAAATAAGGTAAATTTCTGTTCCGTACTTTTTGCCGCATTCCGCAAGCGTCGCGCAGAGCTTTTTGATCTCCTCCTCTGAGTAGACGACGCCCGAGGGGTTGTTCGGCGAGTTTATTATAACCGCCTTGGTTTCAGGTTTTATAGCCCTTTCAAGGTTATCAAAATCTATGCGGAACGAGCCCTCTTTTGTAGCTACGGGAACAAGTTTTGCCCCCGCATGGTCGGCGAATACGGTATATTCGGGGAAAAACGGGGCGAAAGTCAGCACTTCGTCGCCGCTGTTGCATATGGCGTTAAGCGTTATGGTAAGGGATGCCGCCGCCCCGCACGTCATATAAACAAGGTCGGGCGATACGCCAGCGCCAAACGTTTTGTTTACGTAGCCGCATATAGCCTGCCTTGTGTACAGATCGCCCTGCGCCGAGGTGTAGCCGTGAAGTTCTACGGGGTCCCTTTCGGCGAGCAGCTTCTGCAAAGTTAAAGTTACGCGCTCGGGAGGCGGAACGCTTGGATGGCAGAGCGAAAAGTCGTACACGTCCTCTTCCCCTATCTGCGACTTGCGAAGTTTACCGTACTCGAAAAGTTCCCTTATACCCGAGCGGACTTCGCCGAGCTTTACATTTTTTTCATTTATCATATTAAAGCCTGCCTGTAAAATTATTTTATTTTTAAAGGGTGTTTATAAACCTTAAGAACGCCGCCCTGCCGGCTTTGTCGCATTTGAACACGCCGGCGTCCTCTAACACGGCGGAAAACACCTTGCCTACCTCTTCATGCAGAACCTGCATGATATTGTCTTTGGAGATACTCCTTGCAGCCATTATTTGCTCAGCCCAGTCGGCGTGTTTGGCTATACGCCCGTCAGCGGCGATATCGCCGCCCGAAAGCATAGCGTCGGCCAAAATTTCAAGCTCGCCCTTGAGCCTCGCAGGCAAAATCGCAAGGCCCATGACTTCGATAAGGCCGATATTTTCCTTTTTTATATGATGAAGGTTTGCGTGCGGATGGAATACGCCTAAGGGGTGTTCTTCGGTTGTTATGTTGTTGCGGAGAACAAGGTCCATCTCGTACAAGCCGCCGTTTTTGCGGGCTATAGGCGTAATCGTGTTGTGCTGTACGTCCGTCTTGCAGTAGATAAACGCCGATTCGTCGGTATATATACGCCATTTATCGAGTATGTACGAGCAAGCTTCGGCGAGAATATCGCTGTCTTTGCAGCGAAGGCGTATAACCGACATCTGCCACTTTACCATACACGCCTCAACTTCGGGGAATCTGTCTATCGCGAAAGTATATTCGGCCTCTGCCCTCTGCAGAGGAAACTCGTAGTTGCCGCCCTGGTAATGCTCGTGCGAGAGTATAGAGCCGCCTACAATAGGCAGATCCGCGTTGGAACCTACGGTGTAGTGAGGGAAATAGTTTATAAAAGCAAGCAGTTTTTTGAATGTTCCCTTATTTATTACCATAGGAACGTGTTCGCCGTTGAACACTATGCAGTGTTCGTTGTAATACACGTACGGCGAGTACTGCAAATACCATTGGTTGCCGCATATATCCAGGGGAATTATCCTGTGGTTGTGCCTCGCGGGGTGCGTAAGCGTGCCCGAATAACCTACGTTTTCTTTGCACAGAAGGCACTTAGGGTACCCCGACTGCTTTGCGTTTCTGGCTGCCGCTATGTCGCGGGGGTCCTTTTCGGGTTTTGAAAGGTTTATGGTAATATCCAGCCTGCCGTAGGGGCTGTCGTACGTCCATTTTTCGTCGCGGGCCACGCGGTAACGGCGGATATAGTTGCTGTCGCCGCTCAGTTTATAGTAATAATAGGTGGCAAGCTTTGGACTTGCGGCGTACTTTTCTTTAAATTTTGCGATAACCTCGGAGGGCCTTGGAACAAACACGTTCATAACCATGGTATCGAAGATATCCCTGCGGGTTACCGTGTTTTCCTCTATAATTCCCTTTTCGGCGGCGTAGTCGCATACAGCCGTTAAAATTTCTTCAAGGCTGTCGGCGTTCTCGTCAAGATTTTTTATATTTTCCGCCCCCTCAAGGCAGGGAAGGCCGAATATGTCTATAAGCCTGTTTACGCAGTAGTCGATATCTGCTTCTTCTATAAGGTTGCAGCCAAGGGCGTAGCTTGTAAGCCTGCACAAATAATTGTCTATCATAGTCTATAACTCCTCTACCGTAACGCCGTCCTCTATAGACGTATTGTAAAACGTCGCCTTGTAGCCTACGGCTTTTTCATATTGCTCGCCTACCGTTTTTATAAAGTTTTCAACCTCGCCGTCCTCTACTATGGATATAGTGCAGCCGCCGAAGCCGCCCCCTATCATACGCGAACCGAGGCAGCCCTTTTGCCGCTGAGCTATATGCGCGAGGCAGTCAAGCTCGTAGCCCGTTACTTCGTACAGGGTGGAAAGACTCTCGTGCGAGGCGTTTATAAGCTGGCCGAGGGTAGCGATATCCCCCCGCTTTAAAGCGGCTACCGCCTTGTATACTCTGTCGCATTCGTTTACTACGTGCGTAGCCCTGTCCAAAATTTTGCCGCTTAAAACTCCCTTTGCCTCTTCAAACCGTTCCACGGATAAATCGGCGAGGCGGGTTATAGGCGTAACCGTCTTTAAAATTTCCGTCGCTTTTTCTGCCTCCGCCCTGCGTTCGTTGTAGTCGCCGTCGGTAAGGGTATGCCGCTTGTTGCTGTTAGCTACAACCATCGTGTAGCCGTCCATCTTCAAAGGAACGTATTCGTACTCTAAAGTGTCGCAGTGCAAAAGCACGGCGCTGTCCTTTTTGCCGATGGCCGAGGCGAACTGGTCCATTATCCCGCAGTTCATTCCGCAGTACTCGTTTTCCGCCCTTTGGCCGATGAGGGCCATATCTTCAAGGCTGTAGCTGTTTTTTGCAATTTCGTTTAACGCAACGGCCGTGGCGACTTCTATGGCGGCGCTTGAGGAAAGGCCCGAGCCGAAGGGCACGTCGCATTTATAGTAAAGGTCGCAGCCTACTAAATTGTACCCCTGCGATTTAAGAATAAAGGCGACGCCCGCCTGATAATTTATGTACTTTGCATCGCGGTAGCTTTCAAGGCTGTTTAAATCAAGCTCCTTTACCCCCTCTATGCCGTAGAGGGCTATCCTTATTTTGCCGCAGCCGTTGGCTCTGCCGTATACGTTGCATTTCAAGTTGAGCGAGGCGGGAAAAACAGGCCCCCCGCAGTAATCTACGTGTTCGCCTATTATGTTTATTCTGCCGCTCGCAGTGACCTTAATCTGCGGCTTACAGCCGTAAATATCATAGAAATAATCGTTCATAATCTCTCCTTAATTCTATTCCTTATATATAATACCACAAAATTTTATGATAATCTATAATTATTAAAAAATTTATAGAAAATTTATCGGCTTTTATTGAAATATTTTGCGTCAGGGTATATAATAAAATAAAAAACATCGGAGTTATTATGAAAATACTTATAGTAGGCGGGGCGGGCTATATAGGCAGCCACAACGTAAGACTCTTCCTTGACAGGGGATACGAAGTCGTAATTGTAGACAATCTTAACACGGGGCATATGTCCGCCGTAGACAAGAGGGCTAAATTTTATAAATGCGATATCCGCGACAAGGCAGAGCTTAAGGCCATTTTTGAAAAGGAACAGCCCGACGGCGTGGTCCACTTTGCGGCGCTGTCGCTTGTAGGCGTTTCTATGAAGCAGCCTTTGGAATATTTTTCCAACAACGTTTACGGAATGCAGATTCTGTTAGAAGTTATGAAGGAGACGGGCGTAAACAAAATAGTGTTCTCCTCCTCCGCGGCGACGTACGGCGACGTAGAGAAAATGCCGATAACCGAAGACACCCCTACAAACCCTATAAACCCCTACGGCGAAACAAAACTTATGATGGAAAAGATGATGAAGTGGTGCGACATGGCTTACGGAATACACTATGTTTCGCTGAGATACTTTAACGCCGCGGGCGCCTACGACGACAGCTCTATAGGCGAAGACCACAACCCCGAAACTCACCTTATACCCCTTATTTTGCAGGTTCCCCTTGGCAAACGCGACCATATTTCGGTATTCGGCAACGACTACGACACAAGGGACGGCACGTGCATTCGCGACTATATACACATAATGGACCTTGCCGACGCGCACGTAAGGGCGATAGAGTATCTTTTAAAGGGCGGCGAGAGCCAGATATTCAACCTTGGCACTGGCGACGGGCAGTCTGTTAACGAAATGATTGTCGCTGCCGAAAAAGCTGTAGGCAAGCCTATCAAAAAGGAATACGCCGCAAGGCGCGCGGGCGACCCCGCAAGGCTTATAGCTTCCAACAAAAAGGCCAAAGATATTCTCGGCTGGGAGCCTAAATACAGCTTGGACAAGATTATGGAAACGGCCTGGCTGTTCCACCAGAAGCACCCCGACGGTTACAACGATAAATAAAAACTTAATTGCCGCGTCTGAAATAGACACGGCATTATTTTTGAAGGATTTAAAAAGGCGGCATTCTGTTCGCGGGTACCCGCGGGCTCCTTCGACTGCACGCTTCGCACTCCGCTCAGAATGACAGGTTTGTATGGCTCACACAGAATGACAACTACTCTGTCATTCTGAGCGAAACAAAGTGAAGCCGAAGAATCTCCTTCCGACCGCATTTATTCCATCGAGGGGATCCTTCGGCTGCGTGCTTCGCACTCCGCTCAGGATGACAGGGGGGCCGCTTGCGGTGGAGGGATTTATGTGAATTTACTATGAAAAATTTTATTTTTGATTTATACGGAACGCTCGCGGATATACGTACGGACGAGTTCAGCCCCGACTTCTGGAAAAGGATGACGCCGTACTTCCGCTCCCGTTCAGAAAAAGATATAGATTTTGAGGCGGAATTCAACTCCCTTATGGTTAAATACACCGCGGATAACGAGAGGGAAACGGATATCGCGGCTGTACTTTATATGCTGTTTAAAATGGCGGGCGTAAACTATACTAAAACTGAAATTTACGCGATAGGGCGTGAATTAAGGGAGGCCTCCACTCAAAAACTCAGGCTATACCCTTGCACGATGGAGGCCCTTACCGACTTAAAAAGCCAGGGCAAAAAGCTCTATCTTCTCACCAACGCTCAGGCGTTATTCACCGTACCAGAGATAGACAAACTCGGTTTAAGGGAAATTTTTGACGGGATTGAGATATCCTCTGACTACGGCTACAGAAAGCCCTCGGCAAAATTTTTCAACTATCTTTTGGATAAATACGGCCTTGAATTAAGCGAGAGCGTATATATCGGCAACGACTACGAAAACGACATAAAAGGGGCCTGCAACGCGGGACTTAAAGCCATTTATATCCGCACAGAGACCTCGCCCGTTGACGCCGAGCCGAAGGACGACTTTACAGATATACGACACTTTTTAAACGGAGACCACTCAAAACTTTACGAATATTTAAAAAGCATATAAAATTTCGCCCGACTTTTAAAGTCGGGCGATTATTTTTGCCGTTTGTTTTAAGCTTTGACTACCTTTTTATAAACGCTGCAACTTATGCCCGCCACAGTCTGCGTTCCGCTTATGCCGCTCTCTATCGCAGAGGCGCCTGCCTGCATGCCGCTGACATACAGATCCCAGCTACCGTCTAACGTTATTGTCGCGTCGTTTTCAGAAGCGTTATATACCACTAACAGGGTTTCGCTGTTGTCAAGCGCCGTCATTTCCATAACAATCAATGTAGACGTCGTCTGGCTGTCTACCGTGCATACAACGTTAGTTCCGTCGGTATACGAGGCCGAACGAAGCGTAGGCGAACTCTTGCGGAAAGCTATAAGGCCCTTATAATATTCGTACATCTTTGCCTGCGAAGACGAGCCTGAATAACTCCAGTCAATCATATTTACGCTGTCGCCCGCGTTGTAGCTGTCTGAAACATAGTCGCCGTTTGAGTCAACTTTACTCCTTAACAGTTCTTCGCCTGCCATCATAAAGGGAATGCCGAGCGAGGTCTGCACTATGGCGGCGGATAGGGCGTTACGCTTTAAGCGGGCCTCGAGAGTGCTTTCTTCTGTACCGTAAACATAGCATATTCTGTCCCAAAGGGTGTTGTTATCGTGAGCTGAGGCGTAGTTTATAACCTGCGTAGGATTGGCGGCGTACCAGCCGTTGCCGTTTTTATAGCTGTCGCCAGCGTTTACGCTGCCACGCATCGCAAAAATTATGTCGCTTGTCTTGTCGGTATTTGCTCCCGTGGCGAAGCCTACTTCGTCTATGTCGAACACGCTACCCTTTATGCCGTCCCTTATAACGTCGTTGAACATAGCTATGCCGTTGCCGTCATTATTGGAATTTACCGTCTGCAAATTGGAAAGTATGCTCTGGCTTGACGTAGACAAGGTGGTTGTGCCGCCCGTCCAGCCCTCGCCGTAAATTATAGCTTCGCTGTTTATTTCGTGTACGGCCTCCTCTATCTTCTGCATGGTTTCGGTATCGTGAAGGCCCATAAGGTCAAAGCGGAAGCCGTCAAGGTTGTACTCTTTCTGCCAGTACGTCACAGAATCAACCATATATTTGCTGTACATAGCCCTGTCGGAGGCTGTTTCGTTGCCGCAGCCCGAACCATTTGAAAGGGCCCCGGTTGTAGTATATCTGTAGTAATAATAGGGCACTACCTTGTTTAAATTGGAATTAGAATCGTAGGTATGGTTGTAAACCACGTCCATAACCACGGATATGCCTGCGTTATGCAGAGCCTGAACCATCTGTTTGAACTCGTTTACCCTTACTTCGCCGTTATAGGGGTCGGTTGAGTAGCTCCCTTCGGGAACGTTGTAGTTCTGAGGGTCATAGCCCCAGTTATATTCGGCGTTGTCGCCCGTCTTTGTTTCGTCAACTGAGGCGAAGTCGTAAGAGGGCATAAGGTGAACGTGCGTTATGCCGAGATTTTTGAGGTAATCTATGCCTACGGCGTGTCCGTTCTGCGTAAGCCCCGTTTCGGTAAACGCGAGGAACTTGCCCGGATTTGTAGCCGAGGTTATACCTATAGAAAAGTCGCGGACCTGCACTTCCCAGATTTCGGCGTCGGTATAGTTTTCCACTTCGGGATTGTCGAAGGGTTCCGTCGTCCAGCCGTCGGGGTCGGTGCTGTCAAGGTCCAGAATCATACCCCTCTGCCCGTTTACGCCCGCGCTGACCGCGTAAGGGTCCACCGCCTCCTGAGTACCGTAACCCGTGGTTACGGTATAGGTGTAATACTTGCCGTTTAAATTCTGTCCGGCGGTATACGACCACACGCCCTTTTCGCCCTTGGCGAGGTCAGCCGTTTCGTAAGCTTCGCCGCCGTTGCCCGCTTCAAACAGGTTGAGAGTAACTTTTGAAGCCGTAGGGGCCCATAATCTGAACGATGTTGAGCCCGAGGCGAGCGTTACGCCGAGGTCGCCGTCGTAATAATATTCATCTTCAAAATCTGAGGACGAGAAGTAGGTTTTAGGTATCACCGTGGCCGTTACCCCGCCTATATCCAGCGTGTAAGCCTTTGTTATGTCAAGTGTATCGACGTATACAATGCCTACCGTAGTATTCTGATTGAGCGAAGAAACTCTTGTAACGTTTACAGAGTTGCCGTCGTTATCCTTTACTGAAATTTCGTCCAAAGAAGTTATTTTATAATTAGACGAGAATGTGTACATAATCTGGTTGAGCGTACGCATATCCGCAAGGGAAATAGAAAGTATTTTCGTAAGCGTTTTACCTCCGTCTGTGCTCGTATATGAGTTAGCGTCGCCCGCCTTGGTATAAATTACCGTGTACGTATCGGTAAGTGTTACATAGCGGTCGTCCTCGGTAGCGTCCTTTGTAGCCGTGCCCCATTCAGTGCCGCCGGGGTCGGAACAGTTAGTCCTTATAATAAAGCCTACCGCCTCGGTTTCTTCCGGCACGTTTACCACCACTTTGGCGCCGTATTCACACTCGTGGAATACCTGCCCGTAGAGGTTGTCGCCGTCTTCGCACCACATCCATATGTCGCAATTTTCATACCCCGCCGCGCGGTAGTAATAGATTGTGAGCTGCTTGCAGCCTTCTTCAAGCTCAAGCGTGTATTCGCTTTCTGAACTGCTTTCTGATGTACTGCTGTCCGATACGCTGCTGTCAACAACGTTATCGGAATCGCAGGCGCTAAGGAAAATTGCCACAGACGCGATGCAAGCCACCAAAATATACAGAAGTTTCTTCAGTTTCATATTTTCCTCCCTGAATTTATTTTAAAACAGCTATCGAATAAGCGGGAAGGGTAAGCGTTGTACCGCTCTGCGTAACGCTTGTATCCCTGTAAGCGCAGAGGCCTTTTTGTAAAGTTCCGTAGTCCCCCTCCACAGTCTGTTCCGAAGTATCGAAGTTTATTATTATTGTAATTGTACTGTTATTATACGTCTTGTGCATAATAAGCACTTTGTTATTGTCGTAGCTTGTGCGGGAAAGTTCTCCCCTGGCTATCTCGGGGAAGGCGTTGCGTAGGTTATTGGCCTGCTTGTAGTAGTTTAAGATTGAACCTTCATCGGCAAGCTGCTCTTCCACGCCGTCAAAGCAATATTCTGTGGATGTTGTACCCGACGGGGCGATGGTTGTAGCGCCGTCAGTAGACCAGAGCATGCCTATACGCCTGTTAGGGTCGCTGCCCGAGCCTATCATACCTATTTCGTCGCCGTAATAGGTAAACGCCGTGCCGTTGTATATGGATAAAAGCCCGTAGGCGAATTTAATTCTATTTTCATCCCTGCTCATAAGTCCGGCGACTCTGTTCATGTCGTGGTTGTCAAGGAAGGGTACCGGTATACCTCCCGACGCCATAGATATTACATTGCCGCAGCTTGAATAGTAATTGTCGGCGTTTTTAGAACTTTCAGAAGAGAGCGTCGCCTTATAAATATAGCTGCTTGAAGAGCTTGAAGTGCTTACGGGGAAGGCGAAAAAGCTCATTTCGGGCGCCGCCGCGGAATATTCTTTTATTGTACCTATTCCCTCCCATACTTCGCCTACTATAAAGGCATCCTCTTTATAGCTTTTTATAGTAGTCGAAATCCAGTCGCAAAACTCCTGGCTGGATGTTGAACTGTCGGTATAATAGCTTGTACAAGCGTCAAGGCGGAAGCCGTCAGCCCCCTTGCCTATCCAGAACTCTATAATATTTTCTATCTCGTCCCGCACGGCCTGGCAGTCGAGGTTTAAGTCGGGCATGCCGCTGTCAAAACGGCTTTCATAATAAATTGTACCAAGCGAACTTGGATATTTATTGTAACCCGTTTGCGACGATGTGGAAAAATTGTACCAGTCGTAATACGTGTTGTTTGTGTCGCCGTTTATATGAGCTTTGGCCGACGCCTTGAACCACTCGTGCGAGCTTGAAGTGTGGTTTACCACCAGGTCAAGTATTACGCTTATGCCGAGGGTGTGAGCCTCGGATATGAGCGTTTCGAAGTCGTCCATATCGCCGTAAAGACTGTCTATGTCGTAGTAGTCAGTAACGTCATATTTGTGGTAAGAAGGCGAAGGGCAGATAGGCATAAGCCATATGCCCGTATAGCCGAGATCGCGTATATAGGAAAGTTTCTCTGTAACGCCGTTTAAATCGCCGTAGCCGTCTCCGTCAGAATCACAGAAGGAATAAACAAAAATCTCGTAATAATTGGCGTAGTTGTCGTTCACTATATTCTCTTCAAGAAGGTCTAACTCCGCTACCGCCGCATCCGACGCAGAAGCGGACGAATTATCAGAATAAGACGAATCGTCGGAGTTGTTTGTACAGGCGGAAAACATACAGGCAGAAAAAGCCATTATAAAGGCTGCCGCCGCGATCGCCCCTTTTTTAAATTTAGAAGAAATACTCATATTTTATCCTTTACCTGTTGTATTTATTTGCGAGAAAGGCAAGCTTTTCGCATAGCCGCGGGGAAAAATATTCCTCTTTCGCCCGCCAGGACCAGTTGTTTTCCGATTGTACCCCTGAAAAATTTATCCTCGCCTCTTCGCCTAAGCCGAGCATATCGCAAAGGGGAATTATCACTGTGTTTGCTTCAGAAGCGTAAGAAAGCTCGCAAATTGTCCAGGAGAGGCCTTCGTTTGAGGATATATCCGCCTCAATTTTATACGGAAGGCACTCCTCTTTGAGGGCTTTTATAAAGACTTTCTTCTTGTCTTCGTCTTTAAACTCCTCGTCTATATACCCTTTTAATGGCATATTGTCGTGCGTGCCTGTGTAGCACACAAGATTTTTTGTGTAGTTTGAAGGGCGGTGTTCGTTGTCCTTCCTGCCGTCGAAGGCGTATTCCAGTTCGCGCATGCCGGCGTAACCCGTTTTACGCATAAGATCATACACGCCCTCGTCAAGCACGCCTAAATCTTCGGCGACGATGGCGAGGTTGAGCTTATCCTTGAAAAAATCAAAGGACGGCCCCTTCTGCCATTCGCCGTTTTTCGCAGTGCTGTCGCTGTAGGGCACCGCATAGTAGCGGTCAAACCCGCGGAAATGGTCTAACCTGACAATATCGTACAGGGCGAAAGCGTCTTTCAGCCTCTTGTTCCACCAGCTATAGCCGTCCTCTTTCATCTTGTCCCAGTCGTATACGGGATTGCCCCAAAGCTGGCCGTCTTCTGAAAAACAGTCGGGCGGAGCCCCTGAAAAGACGGCGGGGATTTTATCTTTATCTACTTTAAAGAGTTTGTCGCCGTACTTCCACATTTCCACACTGTCGTAAGAAAGATAAAGCGGAACGTCGCCTAATATAAAAATGCCTTTATTTAAGGCATATTGCCGCACCTTTTGCCACTGACAGACAAAGATGTACTGCGTAAACTGCCAGAAAAGTATTTCCCTTTTATTATTGCGGGAAAATTCTTCCGTTATATTTTTGTCATACGCGCGGTATAGCTCGGGCCACTCGTTCCACGGCCTGAAAGAAAATTTTTCTTTCAAGGCCATAAACACGCAAAAATCGGTATATCTGCCGCTGTTTACAAACTCGGCAAAGTCTTTGCCGCCGCAGTCAAATTTTTCGAAAGCTCTTTTTAAAATAGGAATTTTGCCGTTAAACATTTTGCCGTAGTTTACCCGCAAATCCCCGTCTGACAGAGCTTTATAATCGGCGGGGCTTAAATTTAATAGCCCGTCCTTTTCAAGGGCCTCCAAATCTATAAGGTAATAGTTAAACGCGTCCGCCGCGCAGGACTGGTAGGGGCTGTCGCCGTAGCCCGTAGGCGTTAAAGGCAAAACCTGCCATATTTTAAGGATGGCCCTTGCCAAAAAATCTATAAAATCGTATACGGGCTTTCCTAATACGCCTATTCCGCCCCTGCTTGGAAGCGAGAATACAGGCATAAGTATTCCCGCCTGCCTTCTGTTTAAAATCGCTTTTTCCATATTATATAATAGCAGCAAAAATTCCCGATAAACAGGAATTTCGCTTTACTTTTTAAAAGAATTGAATGCGGGCAGCATATTGCCCTGATAGTCAAACAGGCATTGGTTTGCCCATTCGTTTACAGTATTTTTGTCCGTCTCGCCCGTGTACTTTTCGCCAGCGCGCGACGCCCAGCAGATATTGTTTCCCGGTACCCAGCAGGGTTCCCAGTAGTACACGCCGGTAATTCCAAGCTTTTCAGAAAGAGAAAGAATATGTTTTACAAACTTATCCTGCCCGTCGGGCGTAAGGTCGTAGGGGATTTCCCATTGGATGCCGCTTAAAAACTTTTCGCCTATCACCAAAGCGTCGTCCTGCCCTACACCTTCCTCTAAAAATGGCGCCATGGTAAAGCCGTAGCCCGTTTCTACAAGCATAACTTCCTTGCCGTAGCGGGACTGCAGCATCTTCACCGAATCTTCGAACATCGCGAGCGTGCCGTGCCAGTACGGGTAGTACGAAAGGCCGATAACGTCGTAATCCACGCCATAGAAGCGAAGATTGTCGAAGTATTCCTTGTGCATTTCCATTAAGTGGCTTCTTTCAAGGTGGACAATAATCTTGCTTTCGGGGCTCAGCTCGCGGCAGGCGCGGGAGGCGCAGGTAAGAAAATAGCAAAGATTTTTGTAATTTCCCCTTGTTCCGTCGGGGTTATCGGTAAGGTGCCCGTCGGGCCACAGCATGCCGTTTGTAATTTCGTTGCCTATCTGGATATACGGAAGCTTTATGCCCTTATCGCTGCATTTTTTTAAAAAATCGCAGGTATAACTGTAGACGGCCTCGCCAAGCTCTTTGGTAGATTTGCCTTTCCACGCCTTAGGTATAAGCTGTTTGGAAGGGTCTGCCCAGAAATCGCTGTAGTGGAAATCGAGCATTATGTCGCAGCCGTACGATATCATCAGCTCGGCAAGACGGAAAAAGTTGGCCTCGTCGCAGGTGCCGCCAAGGTAGGGGTTGCCCTCTTCGTCGTAAGGGTCAACCCATACTCTTATGCGCGAGCCTGTGACGCCGTTCTTTCTGAACTCGGCAAGGGGGTCTACCTCTTCGCCGTCTTTCATAAACTTGCCTCCGCAGGATAAAACCTCGAAGTAAGTAGAAACGTCAACGCCTAATTTCATATTATTAAAATTCGCCTTTTTTGTATTGGTGGTAAGTCACCTTTTCGGTATCGCCGTTGAAGCTGTCTATCCTCGCCGTAAGCATGCCGTACTTGTTTTTGTTTTGCTCGTTGAGCTGAAGTATCTTTTCTTCGCTGCCGACAAAGCAGCAGCGCAGGCAGTAATATTCATCCTTGTGAGTATCGTAAAACAAATCCATATCCAGGTCGCGGGCGAAGCACTGCGGGCAACGATAATTTAATCTGCCTTTTTTAGCCTGAGCCATGTAGTCATACCCCCTTTGGACAATTTCTTTTTAAGCGACAGCCTGTATGAAGGCGAAAAAGCGTGACCTTCTTCAAACTCGCCGATATCGTTGTCGCCGCCTACCTCTACCACCGTCTCCACGTCGGGGATTACGGCGCGTACGGCTGTGGCGTTTTCAACGTCAACTATGCGGCATTTATACGCAAAATCTACTTGCTCGGTCTTTTCGGAATTTTCGGCATAGAGCTTTATTTTAGTCATATCCGCCTGATATTCCGTAGTGCCGAAGGCGCCCGTGAAGTATTCTTCAAACAGCACCTCTCTGCCGCCAATATCGTTTAAAATGTTTCTCTCTGTTATAATTTCGCCAGTACCCCTCTTGAATATAAAGCGGGACTGAAGCTTTAACGTAAAGTCGCTGAACTCGATATCTACGGGGGTTGTGGTTACCACGGTATCATCCCCCTCCTTTTCGCAGCTCGCCATGCACCTTACAAGGGCAAGGTCTACCTCTTCGCTGTCGTAAGTCAATTTAAGCGACTTCACCGTGCCTGCGCCAGCGTAATGCGTAAAGTACCCTGCGCGGTAGTTCGCCTGTATAAGATAGGGATACGAAACGTCGTAAACGTGGTCGGTGCCGATGCCGAACTTCCAGTCGAGCTGAGCCACATACGGACGCATGTCTATCATAGCCCCGCCCTGGTTAAAATCGAGGCAGGTGCGAAGATAGGGGTCGCAATACCAGAAATACTGCTTGTCAGACCCGTAAACAATGTCTTTCCACAGCGCGCATTCGGGTTCGTCGTAGGTTTTTACCGAGCGGTAATAATCGGCGAACTCCGCCATGGTCATATCCTCGCAAAGCCCCTGCTTTTTGAGCTTGCCGTAGTAGGCCATGCCGTCGGAATATGATTTTTCAAGAAGTTCGTAGGGGGCTTCCCAGCGACCCGCCTTGTTGAGCCAGCCGGGGCCGACAAACACCATATTGTAGGCAAGTCCGTTGTTGTATTTGCCTAAATTGCGGTATTGGTCGACAAGGTTGAAAAAGTACGGCAGTTCGTTATCCTTATACAAAAGTCCGCGCAGAACGTTCTGCGGGTGTGTGCCGAAGTTTGACCCGTTGCCGTCGAAGCAGGCTATAAGATCCCTTGAAAGGTGAGGTATGGCCACTATCCCGCTGTCGTCTTTCCGGCTCATAGCGGGGCAATGAGTGTTGTGCGTAGAGGGAATCCAGGGCGCCCAGGGTCCGCCGTCCATAAAGGTATACCAACTGTTGTTGCAGGTGTGGTAGGCCTTAGGGCCCTCCTCCCAGCACGTGGCTACGGCGCATTTTACCGACGGATATTTGCTCTTTATGTAATTTATGCAGAACGCGTCAAGATAATATGACCCCGTTGACTCGGGATAGAACCCGAATTTTTCATAGAAAAGGGCAAAACAGTCGTCAATTATAGCCATCTTGTCCTCTTCCGAGAACATCCAGATGCAAAAGTCCTTTGTCTTGTACTTTTCTTTGAACTGCTTGCAGGGCAGGCCTAAAAGGCTTAAAGCGATTTCGTCGCCGTAAACATCGCGGTCATGCTTTGCAAGGTCGATAATTACGTCGTTGAACAGCGACGCGTAGGTAATCTGGATGGTGGTTTTAAGTCCGTTTTCGTGCGCGAGCCTCTGCTGCAGCAGGAAAATATCCAGCGATTCGTCATGCAGTTCATCCGCCCCTACGTTTTCCTTTTTGCCTCTGCCGTTGACTTTTTCGGCGTACTCGGGGGAAAGTTCGGGGCGATGAATGATATTAACAATAAATTTCTGTCCCATAAATCAAGCCTTATTCTGCTTTTTTATTCTTTTTCTGTTTAGGTTCTTTCATTTTATCAATCTTCTTCTGAGCCTTCTTCTGCTCTTTGTCAAGGTTGCCTTCGGCGTAGGTGATAACTTCCTGCTCCTCGGCGCCCGCGACAAGCACTTTAACATCGGGCGATATAAGAAGATTCCTTGTAGATTCGGTATCGAATACGTGAATGGCGTCTCCGCCGAAATGCACGTAAATTGTATTGCCTGTAGAGAGCTGCTGGCGTTCCTTTGCCGAAAGAGAGAGCGTAGGCACGCGGACTACTATCTTGCTCTCGTCGGGGCAGATTACGTGAAGGTGGAATTCCGAACCCATCATTTCGTTTACGTCCACGGTGACGGGGAAGGACTCCGCCTCGCCCTCATTTACAATGGTTATATGTTCGGGGCGGACGCCTAAGGTAATTTCTCCGCCCTGCACATTGTAAGAGGATAAAGTAAGCTCTTTCTGCTTGCTGAGTTCCATCTTTGTGCCGAAGGGCGTAACGTAATATCTGTCGCCCTCTCTTACAAGGGTAGTTTTGAAGAAATTCATCTGAGGGGCGCCGATAAAGCCTGCCACAAACAGATTGACGGGCATATCGAACACCTCTTCGGGGGTGCCTACCTGCTGGATGAAGCCGTCCTTCATAATAACTATCCTGTCGCCGAGGGTCATGGCCTCGGTCTGGTCGTGAGTTACGTAAATGAACGTGGAATTTATCCTCTTGCGAAGGCGGATTATTTCTGCTCGCATCTGGTTACGCAATTTTGCGTCCAGGTTAGAGAGGGGCTCGTCCATAAGGAACACTTTTGACTCGCGGACCATCGCCCTGCCTATGGCTACACGCTGCCTCTGCCCGCCCGAAAGAGCCTTAGGCTTACGGGTGAGATATTCGGTAATGCCTAAGATTTTAGCGGCTTCGGTAACCTTTTTATAAATTTCATCGTTAGGCACCTTGCGTATGCGGAGGGCGAAAGCCATATTTTCGAACACTGTGAGGTGAGGGTACAAAGCGTAGTTCTGGAAAACCATCGCAATATCCCTGTCGCGGGGTTCAAAGTCGTTGACTACAACCCCGTCGATTTCTACCGTGCCTTCAGAAATATCTTCAAGCCCCGCTATCATCCTTAAAGTCGTTGACTTGCCGCAGCCCGAGGGACCTACAAAAACTACAAATTCCTTGTCAGCTATGTCAAGATTGAAATCCTGCACGGCGACAACTTTTTTATCGTAAATCTTTTTTACGCCTGTTAATTTAACTGTTGCCATAATTTATATCCTCTCCTATCCTTTGACCGCGCCGCCTGTGACGCCTGCAACATAATACTTCTGTAAGCACATAAACAATACCGTTACGGGAATAGCTACCAATACGCCGCCCGCGCAGAACATTGTGTAATACTGGTCTTTACCGCTATTCGTAGCTAACAGATTCCACAAGCCTACGGCAACGTTATAATTGTCAGGGCTGCTCATTGCGATATAAGATGCAAAAATGAAGTCTGCCCACGGGGCCATAAACGCCGTTAAAACGGTATATATTACAATAGGCCTTGCCATAGGTATTATTATCTTATAAAAAACCTGGAATCTTGTAGCGCCGTCTATTCTCGCAGCCTCGTCAAGCGACTTAGGTATAGTATCTAAAAAGCCTTTGGCAACATAATACCCCATACCGGAAGAAGCTACATAAACAAGAATCAATCCGCCTATAGTACCGTCCTGAGTAAGGCCTAAATCTTTTAATACCCAGTAAAGGATAATCATTGTCAAAAAGCCTGGAAACATGCCAAGTATAAGCATTACATTCATTAAAAACTTTCTGCCCTTAAAGCGTAAGCGGGAAAGTCCGTACGCCATAAGCATTACAAACAACGTCTGCAATACCGCTGTTGCGATGGCGATTATTAAAGTATTGCGATACCACTTTAAAAAGTTTGTATTTTTGAAAAGGTTGATATAATTATCAAAGCCCCACTGTTTAGGTATAATATAATATACAATACCGGTAGACTCTACCCTGAAAGACTGCAACACAAGGCAAACGAACGGAAAAAGCCATACTATTGACATAATTACAAGAACTATGTAAACAACCGTATTGGAAATTATGCGTCTGCGTTTAATACTTCTGTGTTTATTGTTTCTTTTTTGAATATCACCCATCGTTTCGGCGGAGGAAACTTCAGTTGAAGCAACAGATTCTTCTGTACTTTCCAAATATTCTGTATTTGTCATTGAAATTCCTCCTCGTTTCGCGTAGATGGAATAACATTGTAAATAATAAGCGATATAACCGCGCAGACTACAAACACCATAATACCTATTACTGCAGCGAGTTTATAGTCGTGCGTTTCGTTTATGGTAAGTTTATACAGCCAGGTAACAAGCAAGTCTGTTTCACCGCCGCTATTGGTAAGCGTATTCGGAGCGCCGCCCGTCAACAGATAAATAACGTTGAAGTTATTCATATTGTTTATAAAGCTTGTCAAAAGATAGGGCCCTGTTACAAACAACATATACGGCAATGTTATTTTGCAGTACATCTGGAATACGTTGGCGCCGTCTATACGGGCTGATTCGTACAGGTCTGCGGGAATATTCATCAACACGCCCGAAGTTATAAGCATAAGATATGGTATACCTACCCATATGTTTATGATAATTACCATTACCCGTGAAGCAGTTCCGTTTGACCAAATACCATTTATAAAGTAGCCATGATTTTTGAGCCAATAACCGATAAAGCCTTCCACATCGAACATATTGGATATATATATAAGCGAAATAAACTGAGGCACAGCTATGGTCATAACAAGAATTGTACGCCATACCTTTTTAAATTTTATGCCCTTTTTGTTTATCATCATCGCGACAAACATACCTAAAAAGTAGTTAGAAAACGTCGCAAAGAAAGCCCATATAAGCGTCCACGATAAAATTTCGCCAAAAGTCGCCGAGAATGAAGAAGACCCGCTCTGCCACGAAAAAAGCTGATTAAAGTTATCAAGACCTATCCAGTTAAACACGTTTGCCGGCGGCTGATGAGACCCGTCAAAGTTGGTAAAGGCAACCATTATCATCAGAATGATAGGCATTACCGTAAAGATAGTTATACCTGCTACGGGAAGCGCGAGCACCGTTTTATGGAACTGATCATCAACCAAAGAGTTTAAATCATCTTTACCGCTTTTAAGCTTTTTGCCAGACGCCAATATCTGCTGAGCAAGCTTTTGCTGTTTTACATTTACACGCCATGTATATATAAATGCAATAATAAAGACAATGGTAAGTATGCCGTATATAAGGCTGTGCAATGAATTAGTCACATAAACGGTAGACGTTGATTCAACTGTCTCCCATTGCATTGTAATCATATTAAACTGATCAACAAGCGTTGTTATCGTTTCCGTAGCTGAGGTTTCGGCTAATGCAAGCTCAGCAAGCCAATACCAGCCCCATATAGACATATAAACTAAAAATATAATTTCAAATAAAAGGAACAAAATGCCCCTTAATATCTGCCCGCGGGCAAAGCACCCGAAGCCCATTATCACAAAGGATAAACGGGTTTTCCAGTCGCCGTTTTTGAAAGTATAGAGGACGTCCATAAATTCATGCGCGACATATAAACCGAAGCGTTTGAACAGTCTGCCTATACTAAAAAGCAGATTCAGCAGTTTAGTAGGAATAGAAAATATAAAAGAATATATTCTGCACCAGATTTTTTGAAGCTTGTTTAGCTTCAGATAATCAAGCGGCGTCATTGTTTCATATCTTTCCATAAACTGACCCCCTTTAAGAATTTTACTGCGTTAAGGCCGCAGTCGCCTTTTTTTGTTGTGTTCGGCCGTCCACTCTGTCATCCTGAGGAGTACCTGTCAAGGTACGACGTGAGGATCTCGCGAGAGCGTCAGCGGCTCGCGGAAAGCCAAGCAATTCGAGGCTTCAGATGCCATTTCCGCCTTGTTTTAACGTTATTATTTTTAAACAACTTGCGTGCCGTCCTGCTGTGCTGGTCGCGGGTTCCCGCGAGATTGCCACGGGGTAGAGCCCCCTCGCAATGACGAATGCTTTTCGGCCGCCGTAGTATTCGGCCGCACGTTCGTGCGAGATCCTTCGACTCGCTGTCGCTCGCTCAGGATGACAGAGTGTGAGCAATCCGCATAACCAAGCCCGTCATTGCGAGCGTAGCGACGTGAGAATATCTGCACCTTATTATCTGAAACCTTCTATAATGCGGTGTGCAGAGCTTCGGGCTTACGCCCTCGCACGCGAATACTCGCGGAAAGCCAAGCTATTCACCATTTAAGGCTTCCCCTTGAGGGGAAGCTGGCAGTCGTAAGACTGACTGATGAGGTGTTTCAGACAATAATGTTGCTCCACCGCTTTTTATATGGTCGGAATATTTCCACCTCATCCACCGCAAGCGGTCCCCCTTCTCCTCAAGGGGAAGGCTTTTATTGCATGCATATGCAATGTTAAGGGGTCGGGGTGCGGACCCCAACCCCTTTAAGATTGATTTTATTTAATTGCGTAACTATTATGAAGCAGCTACAATGGTAATTACAGGTGTTTCGCCTGTGGTATCAAGCGTGAATGTATACGTACCTGCAGGTAAAATTATAGATGTACCATTGGCAACAGCCGAACTTATCGAATTTGTTGTATCAAGGTAATCGCCGCCAAGCTGACCATCCCATGAACCATAAGGGTTAAACGCTACATATCCGCCTGCTCCTTCACCAGCATCCACAACTGTAGCGGTTATTGTCCATTTACCTACTAAAGGAGCGCTTGACGAATAACTTGTGCCGCTTACAAGCAAGTCTTCAGTAAGCTCATAATCTTCACACATTGTATCCCATGAAGCAAGTTCAAGGTTACCGGTAAGAACATAACCCGCAAATGCAGGATTGGCTATACTTAAAAGCGTTGAACTATAATCGTCAAGAATAGACTGAAGATCAGCAGTTGCAGGTGTTGTTGTGGCAAGGTCTACAATCTTAGAGCCTATCGCTGCCGCTGCAGTCCACCAAGCATCGGGGTAGTTGCCCTGAGGCGTAGCGTATTCATTCTGCGCTGCGAGAGCCGCAAGAGCGGGGTTAGAAGCTACAGCTTCAGAGGCTTGAACTGTCTTATTTGAAGGGCCCCAGGCAAATTCTTCAAACCTTTCTTCCTGGCACTCTTCGCCGGTGAGATAATAAGCTATTGACTGGCAAGCTGCAAGTTTAGCCGCGTCGGTCTGAGGTTTAACGCCCATAAGTTTGTTGCCTGAATACGAGCTAAGGTGATAACTATCTTCACCTACAGTAAAGCTCCAGAGGTCTGTACAGCCGAGATCCTCGCCAAGATATGCATAAGCATCTGCGTATATCCATGTACCGGAAACTACTACCGAACATGTACCGCCTTCAGGGTTAATACTGCTCGCTGTAGCCGAGTTTACCCATACGCCACTGTTTAAAAGCTCTGCCATTCCCTGAGCAGCAACTAAACCTTTTGCGCTATTGTATGTGTCAACATATTCTTTAACGGAACCGTCATCTTCAAAAGTCCAGGTGCTTTCACAACCTGTAGCATAGAAGTACGCCGCATTGTACCAACCGCCGTCATCTGAAAGCTGGAAGCCAATATTTGTATTTGCTGCTTTGCAAGCTGCGATTAAAGCCGTCTGGTCTTCAAGAACGCTTTCATCGGTTATAACGGATTTGTTGTAATAAACAAAGTAGCCATTATCCGAAGTTAAGGGAAAAGCGTATAACGTACTGCCTACAGTACCGGCTGCAATAGAACTTGCGTCGTTGTTTTCTTCAAGATAAGAAGCATAAGAATCAGGTACCGAAGCAAGAGCGCCAGCTTCTACAAGACGGGAAAGTTGGTCCTGCGCAAAGCAGAAGATATCGGCGCCGGCGGTAACGTCGGTAATCATATTGGAAGCAGCTTCGCCTTCGCTTACGCCTACAACATTGAATGTGTAGCCGAATTCTGCGCCGGAGTTTGCTTCATATGTTTCTACATATTCAGCGAGCTGAGCTTCCATCTGTGTAGCAACGCCTGTTGTTTCGGAACACCAGATGGTTATAGTACCTTTTGTTGTTGAGGTTGAGTCGGATGTACTTGTATCAGAAGTGGATGTTCCTGAATTGGAAGTACTTGTATCGCCGGTGTTATCGCAGGCCGCAAAGCCGAAAGCCATTGTTGCCGCGAGTATCGAAGCGATGCCCATGCCGAGAAACTTTTTGAATTTCATCTTTTATCTCCTTATTGTTTTGCATTTTTTTATTTTACAACGTTTAAGAAGATTTCTTTACAGGAAGCCTCTTTCATAGGCTTCCTGTCCTTTTGTTTGTAAAACAAAAAAATTTGCATAATTTCAAACTGATTATATAATACACAAAATGTAACTGTTTGTCAATATCTATTTGAAAATTTTTTTAAGATTTTTTCACATTTTGATTAATTTTGTCATATAATTTTTTAACTTTAGTGTTGTTGCGCCCGTTCGGGCGAGATCCTTCGACTACGCTCAGGATGACAGGAACAAGTTATTCCCTCATCCGTCGGCTTCGCCGACACCTTCCCCGAGGGA
The DNA here is from genome assembly GCA_021205485.1 of Clostridia bacterium. Taxonomy (GTDB): domain Bacteria; phylum Bacillota; class Clostridia; order Christensenellales; family Borkfalkiaceae; genus Coproplasma. The sequence goes on from JAJPXK010000012.1 coordinate 26,422, forward strand.
AGGCAAGATTTTTTGTCATTCTGAGCGGAGCCGAAGAATCCCCTTCCGACCGCTGTTCCTTCGAGGGGATCCTTCGACTCGCTGTCGCTCGCTCAGGATGACAGTAAAGAGGCTACGCCCTCACGCAGGATGACGGGCAAAAGGTAAAGGCAAGGGTATACAAACAACAAAGCCGAGCCTTGCGGGCGTCGCCCGCAAGGCTCGGTTAAAAATGAGAAGGAGAAAATTTAAACGCAACGTTTAAAATCTGTAGCCGACTGATTACTTGTTGTATTTGTCGGAAAATTTTTTAAATTCTTTTAACGCCGGCAGGGAATCGCCGTTGTAGTCAAACAGGCACTGGTTTGCCCATTCGTTGCCGCCGCCCGCCTCCTCGGCGTGGATATACTTGCGGGCTTCGTCCGACGCCCACGTGCCAAGGGGGCTTGGAATCCAGGCGGGTTCCCAGTAGTATATGCCCTTGAAGTTTTTCACCGTTGCCAAAAGCTCTAAAAGTTTTTGGCAGAATTGCCTTTGCCCCTCTATCGTAAGGGGGTAGGGCAGCGAATAACCCTCCTGCATTTTAAAGTCCTCGCCTATAACAAGGGGCTTTGTTTTATCGCTGAAATGCTTTTGCGTGAATGCGTAAGAGGTTTCGGCGATGTACAAATCTTTGCCGTAGCGAGCCGCCATATCGTTCATGTTTGCCAGAAGTTCGTCAAAACCGTGGTGCCAGTAGGGATAATAGCTGAAACCTATGGCGTCAAACCGCACGCCCCTCGCCGTGAGCTCGTCAAAAAATTCGCGGTAATGCGGGTTGTCGTAACTGCGTTCAAGATGAATCATAAGGGGGCAATCGGTAACCTGCTTTATACCCTCTATGGCGCTGTTTAAAATTCTGCATAAATTTTCATAGCCCGAATACGAGCCGTCGCCGTTTGGCGTGAGCTTGCCCTCGTTCCAGAGCATGCCGTAGGTAATTTCGTTGCCGACCTGAATCATATCGGGAAGGCACCCCTCCGCCTTTAACGCCTGCAGAACTTCGGCGGAATAGGTTTTTACAACGGCTACAAGCCGGTCTAAGTTATAATTTTGCCACGCCTTAGGCGGAAATTGCTTCATAGGGTCCACCCAGAAATCGCTGTAGTGGATGTCGAGCAAAAAGTGCAGGCCGGCGGCCTTTATTCTTTTGCCTAAAGCTATAACCCTAGGCAAATCGCAGGTGCCCGCCCCGTAAGTTTGCCCGCTTTCGCCGTAAGGATTGTGCCAGAGCCGTACGCGAACAGAGTTTGTTCCGTTTGCTTTGAGGATAGACAGAAGTTCGCCTTCCTTTCTGCCGTCGCGGTACTTTATACCCTCCGCCTCTAAATCTATGAGGGTGGAAACGTCCATGCCTACAAGATATTTCATATTAAAGCCTCGTGTTGAAAGAATTTTAGTTTGTCGCCGCGAGAGCGAAGTCGTCGAAATGAGCCCAACTGTCGCTGGCATAGCCGCTTGAACGAACGCCTACCGCCACCGTAGTGGTTTCTGTCACAGTAAAAGTTACCGTAGTCTGCACCCAGTCGCTCCAACTGCTGCCGAATACTATAGTTTCGGTAGCTATATCTGTGCCGTTCGCCGATACATACAGTACACAGTCAGGAAGCGTGCAGTTGCCAGACCTGCCGTAAACAGAGAATGTATATGTGCCAGCGGGAAGCGTTGTAGTCTGGCAGACGTCGTTTTCAAAGTCGCTGGAACACCATATGTTGAGGTTAGCGCTGCCGCTCCGCGAATTTTTTGTCTCTATCCGGTAAGAGCCGCTTGTGCCCGATGCTTCCCAGCCCGTTATGTTCGAAAAGTCGGTTACGTCTGAAGAAATGCCGTCCTCTTCAAAACCGCCGTTTTGCAAAAAGTCATAATAACAGGTTAAATATGCGGTGATTGTGTAGTCTATGCCTCCTGCGGTTACTGTTCCTGTTACTCGGTACGTACCGGCATTTGTAACTACAGAAATATCACTTTCATTCCATGTAACGTCAAATTCTGTCCAACGATCTAACGTAGTCAATGCCGTGGTTGCTGAAGGAAGGTTATCGGCAATTTCGGATACACTCACCTTAGAAAGATTTATCATCGCCGAAATTGTGGTTGTCATCTCAACAATTTCTTCCTGCGCTGTACCCGAATTTCTCATAAGGCGGAAAGCTTTTAAACTGTCTAAGGGATGCCCGTCAAAGTCGAATAGCGCCTGGTTTGCCCAGGAAACGGTGCCTTCGCCGCCCCCGTCGCCCTGCGCCGCGAGGTAGCTCGCCGCGTATGTGGACGCCCAGCTTGTACCTTCAAGGGGAAGCCACGCAGGTTCCCAGTAGAAAGAGCCAATGCCCTGGCTGGCGGAAGCCACTACTTCATTTACATCGTGAATATACGATGCCTGCCCCTGCACGGTGGCCTTATAGCCGCCCGTCTCTTCCATAGAAGATGAGAAAATATTCGAAGTGTAATCGTTGTACACGTCGCCGTAGCCGTAAGAATACTCCATCACGCAGATATCGTAGTCATAATTGGCGTCAAGCTGGTCTACGCAACTCTGGAATTTTGACATTGAGCCGTGCCAGTACGAATAATACGATAAGCCAATTACGTCAAAGTTCACGCTGTTTGCCTCAAGCTGGTTGATATAGCTTGAAATTGTTGAATAGGTGGCGCCGTTTGCAAGGTGTATTACCGTAAGAATATCCTCAGATACGGCTTTGACGGCGTTTATCGCGTTATACAGGTAAATGCATCTCCACGTCGCAGCCTTGCCGTAGTCCCATATAAGGCCGTTGTTGATTTCGTTGCCCGTCTGAACCATTGAGGGAAGGCAGCCCGCCTCTTTAAACTGCATTAACACGTCGTATGTATAATCATATACAACCTGCGAAATCTGGTCGCGGGTATAACCCGCCTCGGACCATTCGCGGGGCATTGTCTGCTTGTCGGGATCTGCCCAGAAATCGCTGTAGTGAAAATCGAGGCAAACTTTCATTCCTGCGGCTACGGCCCGTTTGGCGATGGCTATATCCGTCTCAAGGTCGTTGCCGCCGCCGCCGAAGCTGTTGCCGTCTTCGTCGTACGGGTCGTTCCAAAGTCTTATGCGGATATAGTTTACGCCGTAATCGGCGAGGATGTCAAAAATATCGTCCTCTTTGCCCTTCTCGTTATAAAAAACGCCGCCCGCTTCTTCAACTTCAATAATGGAAGAAAGGTCTACGCCCATTATATAATCGTCACTTAAGCCCTCTATCTTGCCGACGGACACGCCGTCCGCCGTACCGCACCCCGAAAAAAGCGACATGCAGATTGCCGCCGCGAGGATCAACGAAATGAAAAATCTTTTCATTTTTATTCTCTCCTATTGATTTTTTTATATCTTATAAGAGAAAATTAAAAAAGTCAACCCCGAAAAC
>JAJPXK010000122.1 GCA_021205485.1 Clostridia bacterium
ATAATGTATAATTAAAATATGTTCGGCATTTTTACGCTGTTCAAATTTATGATAAGGGTTTAAAATTATGAGTATTAAAGCAAAAAACATTCGCAATATCGCAATCGTAGGCCACAGCGGGGAGGGTAAAACTACCCTCTGCGAGGCAATGCTGTTCAACGGCGGCTCTATAGACCGCATGGGCAAGACGGAAAACGGAACTACGGTAAGCGACTTCGACGAACAGGAGATAGCGCGTAAAATGTCCGTTTCCCTCTCGGTGGCTCACACCGTCTGGAAGGAAACAAAGCTGAATATAATAGACGTTCCCGGGTTTTACGACTTCGAGGGCGAGTTTAACCAGGCCATGAGGGCCTGCGGCGGAGCTTTGGTGGTAACTGGCGCCAACGGCACTGTCACCGTAGGGGCGGAAAAGGCCATTTCGGCCTGCTTCAAGGCGAGCAAGCCTATGGTCATATTCATAAACGGCATGGATAAAGACAACGCCGATTACCACGCCACCGTTGCCGCCCTGCAGGAAAAATATCACGGCAAAATCGCCCCTATCCAGATACCTATAATGGAAGGCAACAAGATGACGGGCGTTATCAACGCATTGACGGGCAAGGCTTTCCGCTTTACGGGCTCGGGTCCCGAGGATATCCCTATCCCCGAGGACAAAAAGGACGAAGTGGAGGCAATGGTCCTCTCCCTTACCGAGACGGCGGCCGAAAACGACGACGTTCTTTTGGAAAAGTACTTTGAAAACGGCGAGCTTGAACGCGACGAGATTATCCACGGCATACGCAAGGGCATATTGAATATAAACGTTGTTCCCGTAATGGCCGGCAGCGCCCTGCAGAACAGGGGCGTCATAAACCTTATGAACGAGGTTGTAAAGTATATGCCCGAAGCCGCCGAACGCCGCGACCTGCTTGCGACCGACATTGCGAAAGACGAAGTAATAAGCGTGGAATGCGACGCCGAACAGCCCTTCGCGGCGCAGGTGTTCAAGACTGCGGTAGACCCGTTTGTAGGCAAAATGAACTACATAAGGGTATGCAGGGGCGTGCTTAAATCGGGCATGACCGTTTTAAATACCGCTACGGGCCAGACCGAGCGTATAAACGCAATTTATTCGGTAAAGGGCAAAAAGCAGGAAGCTATATCCGAGCTTGAAGCCGGCGATATCGGGGCAGTTTCCAAACTCGCCAACACAAACACGGGCGACACGCTCTGCTCGGAGAGCGCTCCTATAAAATTTGACCCTATACTTTTCCCCCGCCCCGTGCTTTACATGGCGGTATATGCCAAAGTCAAGGGCACTGAAGACAAGGTATTTTCCGGCCTTTCCCGCCTTATGGAAGAGGATAAGTCCTTCTGCGTAACCAAACAGCCCGACACGGGCGAAACGCTCATCGGCGGCCAGGGCGAAGTTCACCTTGACATTATAAACAAAAAACTTAAATCCAAATTCGGGGCGGACGCGGATCTCCGCACGCCCGCGATAAACTACAAAGAGACCATTTTAGGTACTTCGCTCGCCGAGGGCAAGTACAAAAAGCAGTCGGGCGGCCACGGCCAGTACGGCCACTGCAAAGTACGCTTCGAGCCCTGCGAAAACGACTTCGAGTTCGCCGAAGAGGTAGTAGGCGGCTCGGTGCCTAAGCAGTATATACCCGCGGTTGAAAAGGGCCTTATAGAGTGCCTTCCGCACGGCGTTCTCGCGGGCTACCCCGTAATAAGGGTGAGGGCCGTTCTTACCGACGGCAGCTACCACGACGTAGACAGTTCAGAAGCGGCGTTCAAAGCCGCAGCGGAAATAGCGTTTAAAGAGGGTATTAAAAACGCCAAGCCCGTACTTTTAGAACCGTATTCCAAGCTCCGCATAGGCGTTCCCGAACAGTACCTCGGCGACGTTCTCGGCGATTTAAATAAACGCCGCGGCAGAATAATAGGCATGGACGCGCAGGACGACATGCAGGTAATCACGGCCGAAGCCCCTAAGGCTGAGCTTCTGACGTACGCCACGGCGCTGCGTTCATTGACGCAGGGCAGGGGTAAGTTTGTAGAGACCTTCGAACGCTACGAGCAGGCCCCCGACACCGTTCTGCAGTCGCTTGTCAAATAACGACGGATAGAGGCTCCTCCCTCCTGTTGGCGGGAGGCATAGGGCATAAAAAGCCGTTAAAATTACCAAACAGACGTCATTTTTCTTATTATGCTTGACATTTTTTGCTTTTTAGGTATAATTAAAGCATAGAATGCGTAAAAATACGCAAATCTCTTTAAGAGGGGTATTATTATGAAAGTGCCTTCAAGCGTCACCGATTTCCTTACCGACACATGGAACGGCCTGGCTGTATGGACGTGGCTTGTTTTAGCCGTAGTCGTTGTCGTACTTATTATCGTTATCGCGGTGGTATGCGCTAAAATCAGCAGAAACAAAAAGGCGGCTCGCGGCGCGGCCGAAGATACTGCTGTACAGGAGGAGCCTGCGGAAGAGCCTGCGGAGGAGCCCGCCAAGGCTGAAGAAACGGTAGAAGCTTACGAAGAAAAACCTGAAGAAACCGAAGAAATTGAAGTTACAGAGGAAGATGGCTTGGATACAGAGCAGCCTGAAGAAGATGCCGTGGACGAACCCGAAGAAAAGCAGCCTTCCGCAAAGGAAGAAGAAAAACCTTCCGCAGAGAGTAAAGACGACGCTCCCGCCGAAGAAAAGAAGAAAACCGCCAAGGTATACCACATTACCAAGCGCAAGTCAGACGGCAAGTGGCAGGTTAAATTCAACAACGGGGCCAAGGCCATTAAGCTGTTTAACACTCAGGCCGAGGCGATAGACTACGCCAAAGTTCTCGCGCAGAGGCAGGAAGCGGGCATAATGATACATAAAGAGGACGGAACGTTCCGCCGCCTCAACTACAAGAAAAAGTCAGGTAAATAATTATAAACGGCAGGCTGTAAAACCTGCCGTTTTTTGTCCGTCTCGGCGACAATATTGAGATAATTATATTCAACCGTTTGCTTTTTTGCAAATCGGGTTATATAATAAGGTAGAAAATCAACGCGGGATAAAAACACCCCGCAGCTTTCCCTTGAGGGGATCCTTCGATACGCTCCGCTCACGCAGAATGACAGGGTGTGCGAAGCGACAGGCTAAAAAACGGCAGAAGGCTTTATGTCATTGCGAGTGAGTGTAGCGCTACTTTGCACATTTTATTTAAGGCTCCCTTATTAGGGGAGCTGGCCGTAAGGCCTGAGGGGTTTAGCGTCGTGGTAAGGTTGAACCCCTCCACCGCAAGCGGTCCCCCGCCCCTAATAGGGGCGGCTATAATGCGAAACTGTGTGCCTCGTCCTAATAGTGGAGCCTTAAAGGCCGGATAGCTTGGTTTTTCGCAGGGACCCGCGGACGGGGAACAAGTCAATATTCAAAAAACAATCAATAACAGGGCGTTACTGCCGCAAAACTTATAAAGAAGGTATATATTATGACAAAAATCGACATTTTTTCGGGATTTTTAGGCGCAGGCAAAACCACGCTTATCAAAAAACTTATCAAAGAGGCCTATTCGGGCGAAAAACTCGTCTTAATTGAGAACGAGTTCGGCGACATAGGCATAGACGGTGGCTTTTTAGCCGAGGCCGGGATAAAGATTAACGAACTCAATTCCGGCTGCATATGCTGCTCGCTGGTAGGCGACTTCGCCAAGGCCCTCAACAAGGTATACGAGGAGTACCACCCCGACAGGATTTTAATAGAGCCCTCGGGCGTAGGCAAACTTTCGGACGTAATCAAGGCCGTATACAGCGCCGAGCTGCCCGACAGCGAGATAAACACCTACACAGCGGTAGTGGACGCGGCTAAGTGCAAAATGTATATGAAGAACTTCGGCGAATTTTTCAACGACCAGATTGAGACGGCAAACTGCATTGTATTCAGCCACGCCGACGTTGCGGGCGAGGAAAAACTTGCCAAAGCCGCCGCGCTCGTACGCGAACACAACGCAAAAGCCACCCTTGTAACCACCCCCTGGCAGGAGCTTGACGGCAAGGATATATTGGCCGCGATGGAGCACAGCGACACTTTGACGGACATGCTCGCCGAACTCAAAGAACATTGCCACGAGCATCACCACCATGACGACGAGGACGAAGAACACGAGCATTGCTGCCACGACCACGACGAAGAGCATGAACACGACCATGACCATGAACACCATCATCACCACCACGCCGACGAAGTGTTTGAAAGCTGGGGCGTAGAGACGGCTAAAAGCTTCACCAAAGAAGAACTTACCGCGGCGCTTTCCGAGCTTACAAACTCTGTGCAGTACGGTACAATTCTTCGCGCCAAGGGCATAGTAAAGGGCAAAAACGGCGGCTGGCTTCACTTCGATTACGTTCCGGGCGAGCCTGAAGTCCGCGACGGCTGCGCCGCCTACACGGGCAGGCTGTGCGTAATCGGCAGCAAGATAGACAAAGAAGAACTCTTCGAACTTTTCGGTGTGTAAAATTATACCTTATCATTAACACGCATTTGCTGCGGCAAATCGCGACTTATCTATAAAGATAATAATGAGTTTCGGGCGTCACTGCGTTATGCCCGAAACCCCTTGATTTTATGGTAAAAGATTGAATTGCGGGCATTATATTATACGTACGCCAAACTGAATGCCCGCAAGAAAGAAAAAACAACCGCGGCTGTATGCAAGGTTGGTTTGTCTTTAAAAATCGCAGCAAAGATTTACGGGCAGCAAACCGTAAAGATTTGCGCGAGCGGAGTTTTATTATGCAAGACGTAAGCGTTTATTTATTCCTCGGCTTTTTAGAGTCGGGCAAAACTCAATTCATACAGGAAACTTTAGAGGACCCCCGCATGGAGAGCGGGGAGCGTACCATGCTTTTAATCTGTGAAGAAGGCGAAGTTGAATACGACCCCTCTAAATTCAAAGTAAAAAACGTCGCGATAGAGACGGTGGACGACGTTACGGGCCTTACCGCCGAAAATATGCTCGCCCTTACGGTAAAGCACCGCGCGCAGCGTATAATAGTGGAGTTCAACGGCACATGGCTGTTGCAGCAGTTCTTTGACGCGATGCCCGAATGCTGGGTTATAAACCAGATGATGACCTTTTTCGATGCAAACACATTTTTAAGCTACAACCAGAATATGCGTCAGCTCGTCTACGACAAAATACAGATGACTCAGATGGTAGTCTTCAATCGCTTCAAGGACGAATTTGATAAAATGGAATACCATAAAATAGTCAGGGGCGTATCGCGCAGGGCAGACATAGTTTATGAATATATAGGGGGCAAAGTGGAATACGACGAGATAGAGGACCCTCTTCCGTTTGACGTAGACGCCCCCGTTGTAGAGATAGAGGACAGGGATTTCGCCCTGTTCTACCGCGATATCGCCGAGAAGATGGAAAGTTACGTCGGCAAGACGGTAAAATTCAAGGGCATGGCCGCGGTAAGCAAAAAGGTGCCCGCGGGGTATATCGTTATAGGCAGGTATATAATGACCTGCTGCGAGGCAGATATAGCCTACGACGGCTTTGCGGCGAAAGTAGGCAAGCTTATGCCCGACGTAAAGACCAAGGACTGGCTTACGATAACGGCGAAAGTGGCGTTTGAGTATAACTCGGTGTACCGCGAAAAGGGCCCCGTGCTTATCGCCGAAAAGGTGGAAAGGGCAGAGCCCCCCGAACAGGAAGTCGCCACATTTTATTGATAACTTTATTTTGTCGATAACTTTAAAAAAGCAGGATTATAT
>JAJPXK010000152.1 GCA_021205485.1 Clostridia bacterium
GAATATAGCCAAGCCCGCCTCGCATTGCCCGAATTGCAACTATAAGCTTAAGTGGTACGACAACATACCCGTATTGTCTTATATAATTTTAAAGGGCAAATGCCGCAACTGCAGAAAGCATATAACTTTCAGATACACGTTGGTAGAGCTTTTAAACTGCCTGTTGTGGATCGCCTGCGTACCCGCGTTCTATAATTACGGTGTCTGGAACGTCGCCATAGCCTGCGTGGCAATATCGGCCCTGATTGTGGTTTTCTTTTCGGATAACGAAACTCTTACCATACCCGACAGCATGGTAATTACTATAGGCTTATGCGGGATAGCGCTTCTCGTGCTTGAAATTTTCGGCTTAGGCTTAGGCATAGGCTGGTGGCAGAGGCTTGCAGGCTGCGCGATAGGGTTCGGCTTTTTCGCCTTGTTTTACTTCGGCTGTCTGCTTATCCTTAAAAAAGAGGGGTTAGGCTTCGGCGACGTAAAGCTCGCCGGCGTATGCGGCCTTTTGCTCGGCTGGAAGTCTGTAATCCTTTGCATATTGTTAGGCTCGGTTATCGCGGCCTTTTCAATACTTATACAACGCAGAATACATTACGAAAAGGGCAAGCAATATCCTTACGCCCCTTACATATGTTTAGCGGCGGTATTTTGCCTGTTTTTCGGCGAAACGATAATAGATTTATACTTAGGTTTGCTTGGTGTATAAAAGTGAAAAAATACAAATACAAAGCGGTAAATCTGTACGGTAAAAAATTTAACGGAATTTTCCTTGCGGAAAACGAGAAAGATTTACGCGAACAGCTTGCCAAACAAAATTTATACCTTGTATCGTCGAGGGTGGCTTCGGATAAATCGCCTAACGCCTTTTTCAGCGCTACGGGCAAAGTTACGGTAGACGAACTTTCCACCTTTTGCAGGCAGTTTGCGATAATGCTCAACTCAGGTACGTCTATTGTAGACACGCTGGAAATTTTGCGTTCGCAGGCGTTTTCGGGGTTTTTCAAAAAGACGCTGGATATGGTCTATGAGGACGTAAAGGCGGGCCTTTTATTGAGCGAGGCTTTGAACAAGCATAAAAAAATCTTCCCTGACTTTTTCAGAAGCATGGTAAGGGTAGGCGAAATTTCAGGCGCGTTGGATAACGTTATGGTTTCCGTCGCCGATTACTTTGAATCTGACAGCAAAATGAGGGCGGCCATCAAGTCGGCCATGATTTACCCTATAATACTGATTATCATGGCGATAGGCATCATAGTGCTGTTGGTTGTGTTTGTTATTCCTACGTTTATCGATGCGTTTGAGTCTATAGACGTTGAAATGCCTCAGCTTACCCTCACATTATACGCCATAAGCCAGTGGCTTACGGCAAACTGGATGATGCTTGTGCTCATTCTTGTCGTTCTGATAGTGCTGTGGATGCTGTTTTTAAGGAGTACAAAGGGTCGTTACCTATGGGATAAATTCAAATTCCATATGCCTCTGGTAGGCGGATTTATTAAAAATACAATATCGTCCCGTTTTTGCAGGTCTTTTTCGCTGCTTGTTTCAAGCGGTATGGATATAGTAGACGCTATGGACGAAGTTTCCGTAGTGTTAGGCAACGCGTACGTCGCCGAGCAATTTAAAAAGGCCACAGAGGACGTAAGGCAGGGCATGACACTTACCATGGCGCTCGACAGTTACAAACTTTTCCCGACGATGCTTGTGCAGATGATTTCCATAGGCGAACGCACGGGCGAGCTTGAAAACGTTCTCGGCAAATCCACGTCATTTTTTGAAGCTCAGGCAGAGAGGTCTATATCGTCGGTTACAAGCGTTATACAGCCTGTAATTCTGCTTATTATCGGCGGAGCGGTAGGCCTGCTGTTCTACGCCGTATACTCGCCTATGCTGCAGATTATGAATACGTTGTAAAGGTATATAAATGGATCTTAATTACGAAATACTGCAATTCTATGCGTATAAAAAGATAATAAAACGCAAACAGATCAAGGAAATTTATGCCGACTGCACGCGTCTCAATATGGCTATAGAAAACTATATGATAGCCAAAGGGTATTGCACGCAGATTACAGCGCTTGCAGCTTTAGGCGAATTTTTCTGTATGCCTTACTGTGAAATGGGCATGTTAGAGGTTGATAAAAGCCTTTTAGAGAACACTACATACACATTTTTGCGTAAGCATAAGATAGTGCCCGTCTCTAAAGACAAAAACGGCCTTATGTTGTTTGCCGTCGCCCGCCCCCTGGATATGAGTTCTATGTCTATGGTAAACCAGATTTACCGCGGGCCTGTAGATTTTATTCTTGTTCCGTCAGTGCAGATAGATATTTTTATTGATTCTATAGTGGCGGTGGAATCTACCGCGAACGCGCTGCAGGATCTGCAGGAAAAGAAAGACAAAGAGCTTATAAATTCCTCGCAGAAAAACGAACTTAACCAGATAGAAAAAAACGACGACGTTATAAACAACCCGTCGGTAAGGCTTGTAGACTCTATAATAAGGGAAGCCATTCCATTCAGAGCCAGCGATATCCACATAGAACCGTTTGAAAAGGCCGTAAAAGTGCGTTACCGTATAGACGGCGATCTGCAGATGCGGGCGGAGTTCCCTATAGAAAGTTACCCCGCAATCTGCGCCAGGCTCAAAATTTTGTCGGGCATCTCCATAGCTGAAAGAAGGGTGCCGCAGGACGGCCGTATAAGCATGACTATAAACGGCACCGATTACGACTTCCGTGTGTCTACGCTCCCTACGGTTTACGGCGAAAAATTTGTTATACGTATTCTTGATAAAACGGCTTTCAGCTTTACAAGGAGCGACCTCGGCTTTACTGAAGACGAAAACGTCGTAATAGATAAAATACTCGCTCATTCTTACGGGATTGTGCTTCTTACGGGCCCTACGGGCTGCGGCAAATCGACTACCCTTTATTCGTTCTTAAAAGAAATTAACCGCCCCGAAGTCAACGTTGTAACGGTAGAAGACCCCGTAGAGTATACAATGCCGGGCATAAACCAGGTACAGGTTAACACAAAGGCAAATCTTACGTTCGCCAGCGCGCTGCGCAGCATTTTGCGTCAGGACCCCGATATTATAATGCTTGGCGAAGTCCGCGACGAAGAGACGGCGGAAATTGCTATAAGGGCGGCTATAACTGGCCACCTTGTATTCTCTACATTGCACACAAACGACGCTCCGGGGGCCATTACCCGTCTTGAAGATATGAACGTGACCGATTATCTTGTAGCCGACGCGGTGGTAGGCGTTATAGCTCAGAGGCTTGTTAAAAGGCTTTGCCCCGCCTGCAAAAAGAGGGGCAGGGCGAACGAAAGGGAGATGAAAATTTTAGGCATAGACGAGCCTGTATCCATCTTCCGCCCTCAGGGCTGCCAGTACTGCAACAATACGGGATATAAAGGCCGAATCGCCGTACACGAGATTATGTATATGAACGATAAAATCAAATCTGCCGTAACAGCGGGCGTTCCCGCAGATAAAATACGCGAACTTGCCGAAGAAAACGGCATGGTAAACCTTTGGGACAGTTGCAAAAAACTTGTTATAAAGGGCGTAACCGATATCACCGAACTTATGACTATATATAACGACTGATTTTTAAGCTGTACTTTTTTAGTACAGCTTTTTGTATTGTGGTAAGTAAATGAATTATAAATGAAAATTGTTCCAAACCTGTTTAAATTTTCCTCTGCGATGGTATGTTATAATAAAAAGCTGACGCTACCAGGAGGAATAGATATGGACAAACAGGAACTTATCATAAAATACTACGAAGTTTCGGGCAATATAAAGCTCAGAAGATTGTCGGATATTTTAAACGATAATTTAAGAGGCACCTACGTAATTTTAAGGGCTATAAAAAATTCAGAGGGCGAGGTTGTCGCAGGCGACATAGCTAAAAAACTCGGCATAAGCACGGCGAGGGTTGCGGTAGCCCTGAATATGCTCGACCAGAAGGGCTACATAAAAAAGGCCCGTTGCGAAAGCGACGCAAGAAAGACCGATGTAAGCATTACCGAAAAGGGGTTGGAAATTCTTGAAGAGTGGCAGAAAAAAATCTGTGACGAAATAGGCGTAATGCTCGATAAGCTTACCGAAGAGGAGGCAGAGCAGCTCCTTGATATTATGATTAAATTGACAAAATAAAAAGTAGTTTTAAAGGCGGGCTGTCTGGCCTGCCTTTTAGTTTATAATTTTAACAAAGTAATTTAATCTTTGAACGCAAAAAAGATTGATTTTTGTTTGTATTTGATTTGAAGCGTATTTAAGCTAAAAACGGGCTGAAATCTGGCATTTTTTTGGCTTATTTTCTCTCGTGAAACATTAGAAAAAAATAATCAAGTTGGGAAAAAGTTGGGAAATTATATTAAAGAGGGTAGTGAAACTTTTTCATTTCCTTAATTTGCAGTTCTTTGTTGTGTTCCAGATGAGTATATACCGATGTGGTCATAGAGGTGTCCGCTGCATGGCCTGCCCACAGAGAAACAATTTCTCGTCTTATTCCGCACTCCTGGCATCTTGTAATAAAAGTATGCCGTAATTCATGTGTGTGATGGAGTTTTATATATTTTTTTGCGTAAGCAGTGAGTTTATTAATGTTTACCTCTTTTATTGATTCTATGTCGATATACGAAAGCAGCGGTTGAAGCATAGGCGATACAGGAACGGAACGAGGCTTTATTTTGTAACCTTTACGTCCTTTAGCGGATATAAGATTAACGAAGCCGTCTTTAATTTCTACGCTTGCCAATTCAGAACGTCGCAAACCTGTATAAAGCATAAATACGTAAGCCTGGATATAGATATCGCCGTTGTTTTTTAATTTTTCAACGAGGTCTTTTTCTTCTTCATAAGTAAGCGGTATTCCTTCTTTGCTTTCGTGGTGAGGTACTTTAATTTTAAGCATAGGCGATTTTTCGATTATGTCATCTATAACAGCGTATTCATACATAGCCGCTAAGAGTATTTTGCATTGTTCCGCTGTTGGCGTTTTGTCTTCCGATACAAGATTATTTATAAATTCCTGTATTTCGAAAGGTTTTAATTCGAAAATACTTTTGTCGCCTATCGCCGAGCAGATAATGTTGTAATAGACCAAGTATTGATTATAAGAGTTTTCTTTGACAGTCGGCTTTTTGACGACTTCGAGCCACTTCTTCATATATTCCCTAACCGTTACAGGCTGAGCTGCAGGCTCAGCCTGTTGTGTTACCGCCGCAGGCGGTTGTGCGCCGTTCAGCTTTTCGACGAATCGTATTTTGGCGGTTGTAAGGCTTTTCGACGCAACGCTTATTTTGCGTCCGTCAATCTGGCAGCGTATTTCGTAAGATCCGTTCGGCTTTCTGCGTACGTGAGCGGTAATTTTGCCGGTGCGGAAACTCTTCCGGTATTCTTTAGGCATTTTAGCAATCTCCTTGTCAGTAAAAGTGCAATTTTGAGTACAAAAAGGCCCGTCAAAAACTGACGGGCTGTTTAAATCCATTATAATTTTGTTCGCGCGTGCGATATGCATATCTTCCTGTTCTGATAAATCGATTTGTAAATAAATTTTTTGGAGTAGCAATATCGCTTGTTGCAGCAGTTCTTTTTCTTCTTTTGTGATAATCATTGTAAATTTTCCCCTTGCCAAATATGGCAAGTGCTATTA
>JAJPXK010000016.1:0-26962 GCA_021205485.1 Clostridia bacterium
CCATACGTACGCAGAACACGCATGTATTATACGCGTACGCGCGCGAGATTACATTGTACAAAATGCATAGGTGAAATATGTTAGAAAGCGAAATAGAAAAGCAGCTTGTAAAGAAGGTAGAATCTTTAGGTTGCGGAGTAATGTGCAAAAAATTCACTTGCCCCGGATACGCTGGAATGCCTGACAGAATAATACTTTTGTCGGGCGGACAAACGGTGTTTGTAGAATTAAAGCAGCCCGGCAAAAAGGAACGCCTAAGGCAGCGATATGTTCAAAGCCTTCTGCGTAAATCTGGCTTTACGGTTTTTTCGTCAGTGTGCGATGAAGCGGGCATTGACAGGGTGGTTCAAAAATGTAAAGAAATGCTGAGCGGCGTACAGCTATAGCGCTTAAAAGTTTGTAAAAAAGGGAGGTGAGGTCGTATGGAGTTTGTTCCGTTTAAATATCAGCAGTACTGCATTGACAAGATTGTAAGTAATCCCGCAGTAGGTTTATTTATCGAAATGGGCTTAGGTTAGCAAAACGGCTATTACTCTTTCGGCGATTGCCGAATTAAAATATAACAGATGGCAGATTGGCAGGGTTTTAGTGATTGCTCCAAAGAAAGTTGCTGAAAGTGTGTGGCAGAAAGAGGCGACAAAGTGGAAAAACCTCAATTTTTTGAGCTTTTCTGTCGCACTCGGAAATGAAGAAAAACGCATTGCTGCGCTGCAAAAAAATGCCGATATCTATCTGATAAACCGCGAAAATGTCCCCTGGCTTGTAGAGCATTATAAACATGCGTGGCCCTTTGATATGGTGGTTATCGACGAATCGTCGTCGTTTAAAAGCCATACGGCAAAGCGCTTTAAAGCTCTTAAGGCTATACGCAGCCATATAAGCAGGATTGTAGAGCTGACGGGTACGCCGTCGCCTCACGGGCTTCTTGACTTATGGTCGCAGGTTTACCTTTTAGACTGCGGTAAGCGGCTGGGTAAAACAATAACCTCTTACCGCGACGCTTATTTTGTGCCGGATAAGAGGGGCAGAGATATGGTGTACAGCTACACAACGAGGCAGGGAGCAGATAAAGAGATTTTTGAGCGTATAAGCGACATCTGCATAAGTATGAAGGCCGAAGATTATATTGAGCTGCCTGAAATGATTTTTTCAGATATTCCCGTAGCGCTCGACGACGCGGCAAAAAAGCTTTATAAAAAGTTAGAGCGCGACGCTCTTTTATCCGTAGACGACGAAATAATCACGGCAAACACAGCGGCGGCGTTAACTACAAAGCTTTTGCAGCTTTGCAACGGGGCCGTATACGCGGAAGACGGCGAAGTTATAAGCGTTCACAACTGCAAGATAGAGGCTCTTTTAGAGACTGTGGGACGGCTTAACGGCGAGCACGCTATTATCTGCTATAACTTTAAGCATGACAGAGTACGGCTTTTAGAAGCGTTAAAATCTACAGGGTTAAAGTACGCTGTTTATGAGGGGGCTGAGCAGTCGGCCGCGTGGAACGCGGGGGAGATTGATTTGCTTTTAGTTCAACCCGCATCCTGCGGCTATGGCCTGAATTTACAGGAAGGCGGGCATCACGTAATCTGGTTCGGCCTTAACTGGAATTTAGAGTTATATTTGCAGACAAATAAACGCCTTCACAGGCAGGGGCAAAAGTACCCGGTTATAATTCATAACTTAATCGTACAGGGCGGCGTGGACGAGGACGTCATGCGTTCGCTCGCCGGCAAAGAAAGCAACCAGCAGCAATTAATTGAAGCCTTAAAGGCAAGAATACAAGAGGCAAAAAGAGGTGCGAAAAATTGACTTATAAAGAATTATCTCAGCTTTACTGGCTGAAAAAAGAAATAGCGAGAGAAGAAGAGCGGCTTGCAGAGCTTCGTCAGCAGATTCAAGCCGTCGCGCCTGTAAACTACGATAAGGTGATACCCGGCGGCAAGGGTAAAAGCGACAACTCGCAGGAAAATGCGATTATCAGACTTCTCGATTTAGAAAAATCTATAGACGAGAAGCGCGATAAGTGCATAGAGGAGCTGCAAAGGCTCGAAACCTGGATCGGAGCCATAGAAGACAGCGAAACGCGTCAGATATTCCGCCTGAGGTTTATAAATAACTACTCATGGGTAAAAGTGGCCCGTTTGGTAGGCGGCAACAACACCGAAAGCAGCGTGAGGCAAATTTGCCACAGATATTTAAAGGCGAACAAAAAAAATTAAAAAAGTAAAAGTTGTCACAAATGTCACAAACCGCTACGGTAAAATGGTAGTGTGAAAATTTGAACAAGCGAAGCAAAGAGGCATGTCATACCGGTTAACTCGAAATTACGAAAATTTAAACAAGGCGATTTTTGAGGGCGTCGCAAAATACGACATCCCCGCCATTTTACCCGAAAAAATGCGACTGCCTCGAGAGTTCATAGGCTTTAACTTTATGAAGACGGAAAAAGAGCCGTATACAAAAGGCTTACATTTTTTCGTAGACGATTACCAGTTCTCCCGCGTATGGGAAAATCCCGACGCCTATCTTGAACAGCTCGGGAAGTTTAAAGTTGTATGCGCTCCGGACTTCAGTACATATACAGATTTTTCGAAAGCGATACAAATCTACAATCACTACCGCAAACACTGGCTCGCTGCCTATTGGCAGCATAACGGCATAACTGTCATTCCTACCATAAGCTGGAGCGACGAAAAAAGCTTTGAATGGTGTTTTGACGGCGAGCCTGAAAAAAGTATAGTGGCCGTATCAAGCGTGGGTACGCAGATAAACCCCGAAAGCAAGCGGCTATTTAAGCTGGGATATGACGAAATGCTGAAACGCCTGCAACCCGAAACGATTTTATTTTACGGCGTAGTGCCTGAGGGCTTCGAGGGAAACATAATAAGCCTTACAGCATTTCAGGAGCAAATCCGCAAACGGGTGGCGGCTAATGGGCGGTAGAGGTTCGAGCAGCGGCATATCTGTCAGAGGTAAGGTTTACGGTACTGAATACACGGCCTTACACACTTCGGGAAGTATTAAGTTTGTAAAATATAATGACGCAAGATCGGCAAAAACTCCTATGGAGACTATGACCAAAGGGCGCATTTACGCTACAGTAAATGAACAAAATCAAGTTAAAGCTATAACGCTTTATGATGATAAAAGAAAACGATATAAACAAATTGACGTTATAGGCGAAACTCATCGGATTGATGGTAAGTGGGTGTTGCCTCATTCGCATTATGGTTATTATCATAGCGAAAATGGCACGGAACCGCCAAATGAAGAAGATAAAAAATTAATTGACAAAGTTTTAAAGATATGGGATAATTTTAATCGCAAGCATTAGTTGAAGAGTGAAAACAGTTTGCGACAGAGCGGCTTGCCGCAAAAGTGTGGAAAAAGTAGAGTTTGTAAGCATTGCGCTTCTTATGAGGATATTCGCAGTCTGTCAGGGAAAGGACCCGGTTGAAATCCGGGAGCTTGCAGCGGGGCGTTTTATACGCCCTGTTTTTATAGAATTTTTTAACCGTTACTGTTAAATGACAGCAACGGTTTTTTAATGCAAAAAATTTGAGGTATGGAAGAATGGACTTAAATACTTTTAGACGTGAATTTAAGCACTGCGGCGGGGTAATGCTTACAAGCAGCGTTTGTATGTTTCGCAGGCCGCTTGAACTTTACGACCGCGAAAAGAAAGAAACGCTCGCGCAGTTTAAATATAAGGACTATGAAAGCGCCTTTGCTTTTGACTTAGGCGGCAAGACTGTAGGCGAGACTATAGCAAGCTGGGAGCATATGCCTATAGTTACGCTGAACGGCGGCCGCGGTGGTGATTCAGGCTCGTTTAGTGAAGCGTGGAAGTTAGAAGGCGGCCGCGGTGGTGCTAATCTGCCTTCAAAAGCCGATTTTCCCGCACGCATGAATGTTAAGACGGGAGCGGTAAGCAACTCATACGATAAAATGCTGTCGGCGTTCATACAGACACACGCAGCAGATGAAACTGAACATGGTATCACTGTAGACGAATACGGATTTACTACACGTTATATGCACGGCGATAAAGGTTCTGTCTCAATAAGCGGTTCAGTTGGTGAAATAATCGTACATAATCACCCGTTTGATGGCTGGCCTAACTTTTCGAAAGATGACATAGCAGTTATTACAAATTCCGCGGCCAAAGGTGTAGTAGCAGTAAGCTCTACTACAGGAAGAAGTGCAGATACCGCAAAGTATGCGGGCACGTATTCATTTGTTAAAACTGCAAAATTTAACGCAAACGGATTTTTAAAAGCTCTGGATACCGCTCATATTTCGGGCAAAGACTATAACGACGCCGTAAGTAAATGGCTAAAAGCGAACCAAAAAAAATACGGCTACATTTACACGTATACAAAGTAGCTTAAACGGAGGCGAAAAGCGTGAGCAGACCGCAAGATAAAAACTTAATACCGTTAAATCAAAGAACGGAAGAAGAAGCTCGCGCTATTCAGTCAAAAGGCGGTAAAGCAAGCGCTCAGGCTCGCAAACAAAGGCAGATGATGTCCGAACTTTTGGAACATTATTCAGAGTTGCCTGTGAAAGACAAGCGGGTTATCAAAAGGCTTAAGAACTTAGGCTTTGACGTAGACGATATAACGCAGAAGCTTTTAATTGCCGACGCCATAATGAAAGCGGCGCAGCACGGCAACACGTACGCTATACAGCTTTATCTGGAAATCACGGGTGAAATAGGAGCTACGGCGGGAATACAGAAAGAAAATAATATGCTTGAAGCAATTTTAAATTCTACTACGGGGGAGATTACGGCCGATGAGATACCAGAAATTCAGTACGCGGCAAATTCTGACTCTGACGTGGTGGAATAGGCCTCAATTTCGCGATTCTGACGGGATTATTTGCGACGGCTCTATACGTTCGGGCAAAACCCTTTCTATGGCAGACGGCTTTATTTTATGGAGTATGAGCTGCTTTAACGAACAGAATTTTGCAATATGCGGCAAAACAATTCAATCGTTGCGACGAAACGTCATTACACAGTTGCCGAAATGGCTTGAAGGCATATTTACTGTTACGGAAAAGCGCAGCGAAAACCTTTTAATCATACGAGCGGGCGATACCGTCAACCGCTATTATATGTTCGGCGGCAAAGACGAATCCAGTTATGCGCTTATACAGGGCGTTACGCTTGCGGGAGTCTACTTCGACGAGGTGGCGCTGATGCCCCGCTCTTTTGTAGAGCAAGCTATGGGGCGTTGCTCTATAGAAGGTTCAAAATTCTGGTTTAACTGTAACCCTGACAACCCTTCACACTGGTTTTACGTAGAATGGATAAAGAAAGCGAGAGAGCATAATTTAATCTATCTGCATTTCACTATGAAAGACAACTTAAGCCTTTCAAAAAAGATACGCGACAGATATGAATCTATGTTTACAGGGGTTTTCTACCGCCGTTACATTTTAGGCCTATGGGTTAAGGCTGAGGGGCTTGTATATCCTATGTTTGATTTGAACAAACACGTAATAAGCGATATGCCGCCTGTAAACCCCCGCCACAGGTACTATGTTTCAATCGACTACGGCACGGTAAACCCTTTTGCCGCGGGGCTGTATGATTACAATCCAGCTACACAGACGGCTACTATGATAAAGGAGTTGTACTACAGAGGCGGAAGCGCAAATCGCGTTGATAATGAAGCTTACTATAAAATGCTTAAAAACCTTATAGGCGATTACGGCATTCAGTATATCGTTATAGACCCGTCGGCGAGCTCTATGATAGAGACTATACAAAAATACGGTGATTATCTGGTAGTCAAAGCCGATAATGACGTATTGAACGGGATACAGGATACTACAAAATTTTTAAACTTAGGGCATTTGTTTTTTCATAAGGATTGCAAAAATACTTTTGACGAGTTCGGGGCGTATTCCTGGAATGAGGATTCGGTTGAGGACGCCGTAATAAAAGAAAATGACCACAGCATGGACCAGTTGCGGTATTTTTGCCGCACGGTGCTGCGCAGCGAGTTAAAATGGATTGTTTAAGGCGGTGTTAAAATGGGAGTGTTTAACCGTCTGATACGGAGAATAAAAAGCATGTTTAAAATAAATTCAGATACGGGAAAGGTTTTCGGCGTCGATATTATATCTTCTGACGATATGAAGCAGGCCCTGAAGTCGTGGAATGAAATCGTTAAGGCCAAACCTATATGGGCGGGGCGAGACGATATTAAAACCGTTAACATAGCGGGGCTCGTAAGCGATACCCGCGCAAAATTAACCACGCTCGATATAGGCATTACTGTTTCAGGCTCGCCCCGGGCTGAATATTTGCAAAAAGTAGTAGACAAAATGCTCAAAGTCTTGCCTGACAGGCTTTCCGACGGCGACAGCTTAGGCGGTATGATGATTAAATTCAACGGCGACGGCTGGGACTTTGTTTTACCTGGGAATTTCGGAATTACGGCCGTTAACGGCGAAGAAATTACGGGTGCCATATTCGCTACAAATATAACCCGCGGAATTAATTCATTTACACGACTTGAATATCACCGCTTCGAAGGCGACATTTATAAAGTATCAAATAAAGCTTTCCGCAACAGCAGGACGGCAAGCGGCGACGTCACGTTAGGCGTGGAGGTAGATTTAACTACCGTTTCCGAATGGGCCGAAATTATACCAGAAGCAGAAATAAGCGGGTTAGAACATCCGCTTTTTGCATATTACCGCGTGCCGGGAACGAATATAGTTGACCGCGATTCACCTTTAGGACTTTCAGTCTTTGCTAAAGCCATAGCCGAATTACGGGCTACCGATATAGCTATAAGCCGAAAAGATACGGAGATAGAGGACAGCAAGCATCTAACCTTTGTAGGTCAGGCGCTTGTAAAAAACGCTCAAGCGAAGAATATCGACTTGCCTCGCTTTGTGGTAGGGCTTGGCATGGGTGTTAACGATAATGATACGTCGGCTATACATGAGCACGTGCCTACCATACAGACGGACGCCCGCATAAAAGATATTAATTTTAACTTGTCGCTTGTAGGCGTGAAATGCGGATTTTCGGCAGGGTATTTTGTTTTAGACGGCCAAACAGGAATGATTACGGCCACGCAGGTTGAGGCCGATGACCGTGACACTATACAGACGATTAAAACAGAGAGAGACGCTCTTCGCACGGCTATAGAACAGGCAATTTACGGGGCTGACGCGTTAGCTACACTTTATAACCTTGCGCCGATAGGCAGCTATGAACTGAATTTTAACTTCGGCGATATCACATACAATTACGAAGAAGATAAAGCAAGCTGGCGGTATTATGTGTCTCAGGGCTGGATGCCTATATGGAAATACTTCGTTAAATTTGAGGGAATGTCAGAAGAGGAAGCAAAGGCTCTTGTAGCAGAAGCTGCTGACGCTAATATGACGGACGCTGCAAAAAGGCTGTTTGATTCGGAGTGATAAATGCTTTCGCCGAAAGATTTATTAGAAATAATTGATACTATGTACCCCGTTATAGACGAGCTTAATGCCTGGATAACGCAGGATATGATACGCAGGCTGATGGCGAGATTAGGCAGAGGCGAGGCCGCTATGCTTACCGCTTCTGACGTATGGCAAGCCGAAGTTTATCAAGCCGCGGGCGGGCACTACGACGATTTACAAGACGAGATTAAAAAATTTACAAAATTAGCCGACAAAGAAATTAAGGCTATATTCAAAGACGCTGGCATTAAGGCCTGGAACAATGACGATAAATTTTATACCGCAAAAGGCTATGAATCCGTAAAGCTGCAGCAATCGGAACGAATGATAAACATTCTCACAGATTTGTGGGAGCGTACTGAAAACACCATGCAAAACTTCACCCGTACGACGGCAAGCGCAAGCCAGAAGCGACTTATAAATGTTTTAGACAATGCGCATATGAGAGTCATTACAGGCGCTCAGTCCTATAATGCGGCGGTAAAAGAGGCAGTCAATGAGCTTATAAATACACAGTCAAAAGTAGAGTATTCTACGGGGCATACCGATACGCTTGAAACGGCTGTTTTAAGGGCCGTACGCACAGGCGTAGGACAAGCGGCGGGCAATATGGCTATACAGGGTATGATTGAGCGCGACTGGGATTTAATCCGCGTATCGGCTCACATAGGGGCTCGTTATGGCGACGGTGGAAATAACCCGTCGAATCACTTTTACTGGCAAGGCGGGCTTTACAGCCGTACGGGAAAGACGAAAGAATATCCCGACTTTGTAGAAACTACGGGCTACGGAACGGGCGAGGGGCTGTGTGGCTGGAACTGCAGGCATAGCTTTGGCCCTGGCGACCCTGATCATAATCCATATAAAAATTTTGACGCAGAAGAAAATAAAAAGGCCTATGACTTATCGCAAAAACAGCGTAAAGCCGAATCGCAAATACGCCGCTGCAAAAATTCCATCTTAGGCGTACAGGAGGCCATAAAAAACGCTGAAGACGAAAAGCTGAAACAAGAGCTGCAAGAAGAATACGGCGAGCTTGCTTTGCGGCTTAAAAACTATAATTCGATTTATAACAAATTTTGTGAAGATAACGGACTGAAAAAATTATCAGACCGAATTTCGGTCGCAAAATGGAACCGCTCAGAGGCTTCAAAGGCCTCGGCGGCGGTGAGAAAAAGAGAAAATTTAGAAAAAGCGGAAGGCTAAGCTTTCCGCTTTTGTCATACGCTCAAAAGTTTAAGCAGGTGCAAATCCTGCGGGGCGGAACAAATCACCGGACGGCTTGCAGTCCTAATAAAGCAAGGCGACAGGTCACGGCGACGACCTAAAAAGCCTAATCGTAAAAGGAGTAATCCATATGAAAACTGCAGAACTTACAGCGCTCGGCATTTCGGAAGAAGTGGCTACAAAAATTCTTGCCATGAACGGCAAGGATATCGAAAACGCAAAAGCGGGGAAGGATACAGAAATTGCAAAAATCACCGCTGAACGCGACGATCTGAAAACGCGACTTGCGACGGCCGAAACTACCTTAACAAGCTTTGAAGGCATTGACCCTAAGCAGATTAAGGACGAAGTCCAGACCTGGAAGAAAAAGGCGGAAGACGCAGAAAAGAACTTTAACGCTCAAATTACCGCCCGCGATCAGAAAGACTGGATAAACAAAAAGCTTGACGAATACGAAGTGAAATCACCCTACGCGCGTAAGAGCCTTACCGACGAATTAATGTCAGCGGAAGGCGGCTTAACGTGGAAGGACAACAAATTTTTCGGCTTTGACGATTTTATGAAAGCCGCAAAAGAAAAAGATAGCAGCTTGTATTTAACGGCTGAAGAAAAAGCTGCGAAGGAGCAAGCGGCGAACGCGCAGCAAGCCGCTCCTAAATTTACGGGACCTACCGGCAAGCAGGAAGACGGCAGCGCGGGAAATCAGAAAAAAGCTCCGCAAATATTCTAAAATGGAGATTTAAAAAATGGCAAGAATTGAAGCATTAGATATGCTTGACAGCGCAGAAGGCAAAGCATATCTCGCAGAACTTTACGGCAAAGTGGTAGAAAATGTACAGAAAAACACTATTTCGTCTAAAATCAAGAACATAGACCTTTCAGGCGATCCTGTTTCTGGAACGCTTGTAGCAAAGCGTTTTGTGAACGCCAAATCGCAGACTTATGGCACGGCGAGAACGGCGGGTAAAGGCGAAGCCGTTAAGCGTGACGAAGTAACCATCGCTATTGATCAGGATAAAGAAATCGTAGAAGAGCTTGAGCAGAAAGATGTAAGGCTCGACGGCGTAGACGGTGTACTTGAACGCAGGGCGAATAACCATGTACAGCGTATGGTAGCCGAACTGGATTCGGCATTCTTCGCAGAGGCTTACAGCGCAGGTACGGCGTTCACTTCTACGGAAACCGAAATTACCGAAATACTTGAGGCGCTTATCCAGAAGCTCGAAACTACGAAAACTGACTTTATCGACGGTGTTCCCCGTTCTATGATGAACCTCGTACTCGCGCCTTCTTACTATGGCAAGATACGTAACGCCCTTGACGTTATGCACACCGCAAAGATAGGAGCGGAAGACGAAGAATTTTACGCTTGGCACGGCGTAAAAACCGATAGCTGCATAAATCTGCCCGATGGCGTGCTCGCTATGGTTATGATTAACGGCGCTGTTGCTCAGCCTGTGATGGCGGATCAGTACACCGCTGAAAAAATACCCCTCAGCAACGCCTACGGCGTAGAGCTGTTCTATCATTACGGCACCGAAGCCGTAACTCCCGACGGCATCTACTATATAGAGGAAGCAGGGGACTAATAGCTGATTAATGAGGTGAAGCGATGGCATATACAGATTATACATTTTACTCTGAAAGTTACTACGGCGATGAACTAACCGAAGATAACGCAGAAAAATGGCTTGAAAAGGCAAGCGATAAGCTTGACGCTCTGACATTCGGGCGGCTTACTTTTGCCTTTCCTACCGTGGAAGCGCACGCTGTAAAAGTTAAAAAAGCTGTATGCGCCATTGCCGAAGCTCTGTATTTGGTTGACGTACAGCGTAAAGCGACGTCGGCGCAACTTGCGGCAGACGGTACATACAGGGGCGCCGTAGCCTCTGTATCATCCGGCAAGGAATCGGTATCGTATTCTGTTAACGGCAGCAGCGCATCAGTTTACGCTGCGGCCGCGGCGAGCGAATCGGCTTTAAATACGCTTATAAGCGATATAGCTGTAAGCTATATATCGGGTATACCGGACGCAAACAGTATTAACCTGCTATACGCGGGAAGGCGGTAAAAATGTACGACCACACTTTAACCGTCTTCAATTATCACGCGGCGTCTGATAAGTGGTATCTGTCTGTAATCAGCGGCGCTGACCTTATAGCGGCCGAAGCTAAATCAAACACGGCAAACGGGATAAACAACACCGACGCAGTAAACGCGATCATACACAGTACAGCGGACAAGGTAATTGCTACCACGGCGGGAAGCAAAAGCTACACAAGGCCGAAGGCTTACGCGGCTTGCAACAACCCCGCCAAAATGATTACCTTTAACCCCGAATGCGATTTTATTTACGACGGCGAATGGGCGGATTTAACGCCTATAAGCGACGACGATTACGATTCGGGGTTGTACCACAGTCTGAACGATAAATATGACGGCGTTTATCTTATAAACTCGGCTACGTTTTACAGCTTGTTGCCTCATTTTGAAATAGGGGCGAGGTGATTCTATGGCAGAGATGAAGCACTATCTTTCATATTCGGTAGTTAAGGGCAATGTAGAGGTGAAAGTAGATTTATCCCGCATTGCTGAAAACTATGAAGCCGCGCAGCAGTGGCTCGGCGATAGGGTTTTAGAAGACTGCAAATCGTTTATGCCTATGCAGACAGGCGTGTTACAGCAACGCTCTTACGTGGAAAGTAACGGCTCGCAGGTAGTATTCCCTGGACCTTATGCACGGTTTTTGTACGGCGGTAAAGTTATGATAGATCCCGAAACGGGCAGCCCGTGGGCGCGAAAAGGGGCTAAAAAGGTACTTACCGACAGGCCGCTTACCTTTTCCAACCCGCAAGCCACAGACCACTGGTTTGACGCGGCTAAAGCTCAATATGGCGAAACGTGGACAGACGGCGTAAAGAAAATTCTTACAGGGGGCAAATCGTAATGGCCGATTTAAAAACTGCTATAGATATTGACGGCTCGGAGGCTGTAAGCAAAGCGTTATTAGATTTGCTGAATAAGTTTCCTGGCATTCCGGACGGAGCAAGCATAAAGTTTGCCTCGCTCGATACTGCGTCGGGAATAGGATTTTTTCCTACTTCTGGGGCCGTTCTTTTATCTAACAAAGAAGATATTACGGGTCACGTTAAACAGGTATGCTTATATCCGTTCAACGTCATTTACCGCGCCGCTCCTAAAAGCGAAAGCCAGAAATTACGCATTATGGAATTTCTTGATTTGCTCGGCAAATGGCTTGAACTTCAGCCCGTCGTTCTTGCAGACGATACAGAGTATAAGCTCGACGGATACCCGGATTTACAATCAGGCAACCGCGTAATTAAATCCGTTTACAGGACAAACGCGGGGCACTTAAACGCAGCGTATGACGACGGCATAGAAGACTGGATGCTGTCGGCTACGCTCAGGTACGAAAACGAATACAATAAATAAATTGAATTAACACCGAATTAACGGTGAATTAACAAATAAATAGCAGGAGATTAACTTTATGGAACGTAAATATCTGGCTCACTACTTAGACGCCAGCTTTAACGGCGATACTGTAAATTATGTTCGTTTAGGCAAAGACCTGGAAGAATATAATGAAGAACTCAACCCCGACGTAGAGGTTATCAAAAACATTTTAGGCGAGCAGCGCGTACGCCATAACGGCTACGAAGTGCAGTCTGAAGTAGATCCTTACTATGCGGAAGAAGGCGATGCACTGTATGAAAAACTGGCTGAAATCGCAAATGAACGCCTTACAGGCGAAGACGTGCTTACCACTAAGGTAGACGTCCTTTTCGATTCAGAGGGTACCGTGCTTTGGGCTTATCGCGAAACTGTGGCTGTTATACCTAACTCCATAGGCGGCGATACCTCGGGCGTACAGATTCCTTTTACGATTTACAACGCGGGCAGCCGTACAGCCGGTACATGGGATCCCGATGCAAAAACCTTTACCCCTGCGGCATAAGCTGCAAAAGCATACTGAACAAATTCCCTCTTTCCTTATACGGCAAAGAGGGAATTGCAGTATATAAAGCCTAAAAAAAGCGAGGAAAATAAAATATGGCAGAAGAAATTAAAAATACAGGATTAGGCATAGTAGTAGACGACGGCTACGTAAGGGAGTCAATTCGCAATCAATACGGCGAAGAAATAGGCGTGTTTTGTTTCCGCCCGTCCGATTTGGCAATGCTTGAACGCTATAACAAAGTAGCAGACGGATTCGCCGATATCGTCAAGCCGCTTGAAGACGTAAGCATAGCGGCGGATGGCTCGGTAGACGAACAAAACGAAGCTGCGTTTAAGGCTATGGAAGAAGCGAAAAAGCGTTTATTTGAAGCCTGCGATTATTTATTCGGCGGGAATATGTCAGAGGCGTTTTTCGGCAAAATGCACCCCTTCTCGCCCGTAGGCGGGCACTTCTATTGTGAAAACGTTTTAAACGCGGTAGGCAAATATATATCCGCGTATTTTAACGGCGAAACAAAGAGGATTCAGGACAGGGTTAACCGTTACACAAGGAAATACGCAAACAAACGAAAATGATAGGCGAATTACCTAAGTCTTTAACGGTTAATAATGCAGACTATGATATACGTACGGATTTCAGGGATATCCTTAACATTTTATGCGCTTTTTCCGACCCTGAACTGACAGACGAGGAAAAGGTGTACGTATGTCTTTATACACTTTATCGAGACTTTGACAGCCTGCCTGAAAGCGACTATGAAGCCGCTTTTAAGGGGGCTATTAATTTTATAGATTATGGCGCGGCCGAAGATGGCGGCAAAAAGAAAAGCCCCCGCGTTATGGACTGGGAGCAGGACGAAATGCTGCTGTTTTCGGCTGTAAACAAAGTGGCAGGTTTTGAAACCCGTTCGGCGGAATACCTGCACTGGTGGACCTTTATGGGCTACTATATGGAAATTTCTGACGGGTTATACGCTCAGATTTTAAGCTTACGGTCAAAGAAAGCTAAAAATAAAAAATTTGAGAAATGGGAAACGGAGTTCTGGCGAGCAAATAAAGACCTCTGCGTTTTAAGACCTAAGTTATCAGAAGAAGAAAAACGCAAAAAAGAAAGGTTAAACGCATTGCTGGGTTAAACGGGTGAGATATGGCAGACGGATACGCTGACGGTTCTATCGTAGTAAATACAGAAGTCGACGCGGAAGGCTTTGAAGCCGGAAGCAAAAAGCTGTTAATAGCGATACAGGGCCTTACAAATCAAATAAAGATACTGGGCGATACCATAAAAGAATCGTTCAGCGGCAAGGCTGTAACTGCTGTATCTGATTCAAACACAGAACTCGACAAATACAAACAGCAAGTAGAAGCTCTTGAACAGCAGCTTGCCGAATTAGGCGAAAAAAGCGAGCAGGCAAATGCAAAAATAGATTTTAGCTCCGCCGCCCGCAGCGGTTCCAGCCTGGAAAAACGGATAAACGCGCTTAATGCCGGCATAGAAAAGCTAAAGCCTATAAGCGAAAAGGCTATGGCGGGCAGTAATTCGGCTATGTTGACTATGGCGGGCGGCGCTCAAAAATTGCAGGCCGAAATAGCAAGCTTGCAAAGCTTGATGGCGCAGGTAGGCGATACAAAAGTACCTACAGAAGAATATGCGTGGCTTGAAAAACAAATCGCAGCGATAGAAAATAAACTTCGCCAGTACTCAGATAAAGAGGAACAACTAAAGGCAGAGGGCATAAGCAAGCATTCTAAAAAATGGCAAGCTTTGCAGCGTGAAATACAGCTTACCGAAGGAAAGCTTATCACCTACCAAAAAGAATTAGAGCAGGAAAAGAATGACGCCGCTCTCGTAAAGGACACAGAGGCATTTAAGAGCTTAGCGGCAAGCATACAAGCAGCGGAAAGTCAGTTAGCCAGTATGACGGCTAACGCTCGGGCTATGCAGCCGTTTAACGAGCAATTCGGCGATATAAAGGAAAGAGCAGCCGCATTACAAGCAAATATTGCTAAAGTAAACGCCGAAATAGAAAAGCTTACCGCAAAACAGACAAAAATGCGGGCCTTAGGCACGGATGAGCAATCCGCAGCGTGGAAGTCTGTCGCTTACGATATAGATCAGGCAAAGCTTAAACTTTCAGATTATCAGACGATGGTTGAAATTCTGAAAATGGAGCTTGACGGCGTAACTATGCCCGATCTCGACCCTAATACCGAGGCTTATCAATCGGCAAGTGCGTCGGTAAATGCTCTATCTTCGGATTTGGCCCTTTTAGGGAGTAACGCTGACGCTACAACAGAGACAACTGAAGGCGACGCAGACAGAAGCGCTGCATCGCTTTCAAGGCTTCAAAGCCTCGCCGGCGGCTTAGTCAGCGCTTTGGCGACGGTAGGCAAAGTCGCGGCAAGCACGTTTGTTAAAGTAGTCAAGGGTGTAAAAAATGCTATAAGCAAATTTGCAGGTTTGTTTAAATCGGTTAACAGCAACAGCAACGCATTAACCCGCCTGATTAAGAAATTTACAAGCTTAGGCACTATGCTCAAGCGTATGGTGCTACGAAAGCTGATAAGCGCCATAATTTCCGCCGTAAAGGACGGGATAGATAATCTGGCTCTTTATTCGGACGAATTAAACGAAAGCCTGTCAGCTTTAAAATCGTCGCTTACGCAGCTTAAAAACTCTTTCGCTTCGTCTTTAGCGCCTATTCTTAGCGTAGCTACCCCTATTGTAACTACGCTGATAGACAAGCTTTCCAGCGCGTTAGATTACGTAGCTCAGTTTATAGCCGCTCTTTCGGGAAAAACTACATATACAAAGGCTATAGCCGTGCAAGAGGATTACGCCGAATCGCTTGACGGTACGGCGTCGTCCGCGGAGAACGCTAAAAATGCCCTCGCAGGGTTTGACAATCTCAATAATGTAACGACTTCTGACGATTCTGAAACGCAGTTTGAAACGGCAGAAATCGATTCGAATATTCTTGACCTGGCGGACAAGTTAAAAAATTACGATTTAAGCGGCATACTTACAGATATCATAAATACGCTTAACAGCGGCATTGCTACACTCAACAGCATATTAGCCTGGGATAATGCGGGCGAGAAAATCGCGTCTGTGGTGTCAAGCATTACGAGCGCGCTGAATCAGCTCTTAAATGACATAGACTGGGAAGGGATAGGAAAACTTGTTTCAAACGGCGTGCAGACCGTCATAAATACGGTAGGATCGCTTATTACTACGCTCGACTGGAGCGCGATAGGCTCTGCGATCGCCAAACTGATAAACGGGGTTGACACAGAGGGCGTTGTAGCAGACCTTACTGTGTTAGTGTCTGACGTCATAGACGGCTTATTAGAGGGCGCGATAAAGCTTATTAGCGATATCGACTGGGAATCCCTGGGAACAGAGCTTTGGAACAGTTTTATTTCGCTATTTACGGAAACCGACTGGAACGGCATTATCAGTGGGTGCTCAGAATTAGCCGGCGAAGTGGTAGAAGCCATAGCTGAATTGATATGGGGCATATTAAAAGGGATATGGCAAACCATAGTATCCGCCTTTTTCTCGGTAGGCGATTATTTTATCGAAGAAATAGAGGAATGCGGCGGTAACGTAGGCCTCGGCCTTCTTAAGGGCATAGGCGACGTATTTGTCAACATATGGGAGTGGCTGAAAGAAAACATTTTCGGCCCCTTTATAAACGGAATCAAATCGCTTTTCGGCATTAACTCGCCGTCAACCGTTATGGAAGAGATAGGCGGATATATATCCGAAGGCTTGCTCAACGGCATATCTAACGCGTGGAGCAGCATTACAAACTTTTTCAGCACGGCTTTTTCTACAATTAAAAACACTATAAATACCGCGTGGAACAGCATTAAGTCCACTACGTCAACAGTATGGAATACCATTAAAAGCAGTTTAAGCAGTACGTGGAGCAGTATAAAGTCTACCGCGTCCACTACCTGGAATACAGTCAAAAGCGGCGTAAGTACGGCGTGGAACAGCATTAAGTCCACTACTTCAACCACATGGAATACCGTTAAAAGCTCGATAAGCTCCGCCTGGAGCAGTATCACAAGCACGACAAGCACAAAGCTTTCAAGCCTTAAAAGCTCGATAAGCAGCACTTTTTCAAGCGTGGTAAGCAGCGCTAAAACGTGGGGCTCGGATATTTGTTCGAATATCGCGAGCGGCATTACAGGTGCCGTATCTACAGTAACAAGCGCCGTCTCATCGGTGGCGAGCAAAATAAAGAGCTGGCTCGGATTCTCAGAACCCGAAGAAGGACCTTTAAGCGATTTCCACACCTATATGCCTGATATGCTCGATTTAATGGCGGAGGGCATATACGACAATACGCCAGTCGCAATAGCGGCCGTCTCAGAACTCGCTGAGGCTGTCTCTGACGAATTGCAAAGCGGCGACAACACTCTCGCCATAGGCACCGAAGCGGCGGCTACGGACGGCATAGACGGCGTTCTGAGCGGCTTTGCCGATAAGGTGACAAACAGCTTTGCAAACCTGGTAAATAAGTTGCAGGCCATAGCGGAAAGCGTCACCTTTGCCGTGCCTTTCGCCGCAAACGCTATACCCTACAGCGTTACGGGTGAAGGCGGAACAGCGGGCCTTTACGGCGGCGGAAATTCAAACGGCGGCAAGATATTAGAGGCAATGCAGGTTTTGCAGTCCAAAGTAGATGAAGTGGTACGGGCGATAAAAGATAAAGAAACAGGAATAACGGACGCAGACATATACAGCTCCGTTAAGCGCTCGGTGCGTTCAGAGCAAAAATCAACGGGGCGAACCCCGTTTTAAGCAAGGGATATAAAAATGAGTAAAGTTAATGCGTACGAAACAACCGCAGGCGTGGTAAGAATAGCGCAAAGCTCTTTCGCGGGATTCCTGCTAAAAACCGCGGACGGTACGATTTTAGACAAATTCATACAAGCGGATAAATACGTGACCACACCCGATCAGCGGCAAGATTCCGATTCTTATCGCGACGGATACGGCGAACTTCATCGTACCGTGTTATCAAATGTAGTCACGGATTTAAAAATAACCACCGTTCCTATGACGCTTGAAGAAAAGCTATGCTTTTTTGACGCTATTTATTCAGGCCTGGAAGAAAAAGCGGAGCGTAAAGTAACTCTCACATACTGGAACGACGAAACTCATGACTATTGCACAGATACCTTTTATATTCCGGATATTAAATTTACAATCCATCATTACGACGATAAAACTATTTACTATGACGCCGCAGAAATAGAATTTATAGGCTACGGCGAAGAAAGAGAAGACGAGGACAGCGAATAATGATTGAACTGACTATGGCGCAAAAAACACTGCTAATGTCAACGAGCGTTAAAAAAACGTGGACGTTTGAAGTGTACAACGGCGATACTTTAGAGGGCGAAATTCCTACCTCAAAAATGGTGGCCGACAGCTTTTCAATTTACGAGCCGCTGTGTTCTTCGTCTTCGCTCGAGGTGGGGGCCTTCGAATCGTCTGTTTTAAAAATTAAACTGGCGGACGTGGACGAATATGAATTAAAGGGAAAGACGTTAAAGCTTACGCTTACGGCTTCTGACGGCGATACTTCTGTATCCTTCGATATGGGCTCTTTCACGGTAGACAGCTCGGAAAGCAAAAACAGCGGGTATTACTACAGCGTAGTCGCGTATGACGGCATGACTGTTTTTGACGCTGACGTTTCTGACTGGTTTAATTCCCTATTTGAAGATAAAGAGACGTACACTGTAAAAGAGCTTAGAGATTCGCTTTGCAAATACTTAAGCGTGGAGCAGGAAGACGTTACGCTGCCAAATGACGGGGTAAGCATATCGCAGACGGTTACAGCTTCGAGCCTTACAGGGCGGGAAGTACTCAAAGCTATTTGCCAGATTAACGGCTGTTTCGGCCATTTTACAAGGCAAGGAACTTTAGGTTACGCGTACTTAGGCGACGACGCGACTATAACTCTTACAAAGGGCGGCGAAGACCACTACAAGACAAGCGCTACACACGAAGATTGGACGGTTAAGGCGTACGACTGCGTAAAGATTATCCCCGACGAGGTGACGTCTGACGCGGATTCCGCAGGCGGCGTATACCCTGCGGACGGCGGCGATAACGGATTGATTATTTCCGATAACTTTTTAACTTACGGCATGAGCGATTCCGAATTAACGGCATTAGCTCAGGCTGTTTATGCGAAGATCGCAAACCACCCGTACGTAGTCCACAGCACGCCTACCAGAGGCAGGCCGTGGATTGAAGCGGGCGACAAAATAGAAATACAAGTAGAGAAAAACGGTGTAACCAGCATTATTACAACATACGTGCTTGAGCGTACGCTGTCGGGTTTTCAGGGTCTGGCAGATACTTACGAGGCTAAGGGCACGGAAGACGCTACCGATACGGCGGTAAACTCCAACACGCTGATTACGCAGCTTAAAAACAAAACTAACGTGCTCACCCGCACGGTAGACAAATTATCGTCCGAATTAACTGATTTAGATACAAACCTATCAACAGAAATAAAACAAACGGCTGATAGTTTATCTGCTTATGCTACAAAGAAGGGTGAAAACGAAAATAAGACTTTTGGTTATGAGCTTACAGCTAACGGCTTTACGCTTACGGCGAATGGCTCAGACGTATTTGTCTGCGACGAAAACGGCGTAACCGTAAACGGTACGATAAATGCAACAAGCGGTACGATAGGCGGGCTTAGCATAGACGAAGACAGCATATCATCGACTAATGGCAATTTCAGCGTTACGAGCGACGGCGTTTTGAAAGCGACAGGGGCCATAATAAGCGGCGAAATTATGGCTGAAAGCGGAGCTATAGCGGGGTTTGCGGTAGGTCAAAAGGCGGGCTCAAAGCTTACTTCTATCGACGTTACGGCGTCAAAAACTCTCGCCAGCACGTCAACCGATTCAAGCGACTATGATATATACGCGGGTGAAACCTACTACCTTATCACGCGTACATGGAATGTTACGTTTTCGATAGACGAGGCCGTAGATTCTGATACAAACATTATTTACAGCTATTCATACGGGTATCCCGCGGAAGACAGCGACGGCAATTATTCCTTAATTACGGTAAGCGGGCAGAACACGGCCACTATAGAAGCAGGAAACACAAGCGTCACTGTACAGTTTACGTTTTCCGCATACGGCTTATCAGACAGCCTGGCTATATCAGACGTAAGCGGAAGCTATTATAAGAGCTTTCAAGCGGGATACATAACTTCAAACAAAGCGAGTTATGATGACAAAACGGAAGGCGTATATATAGGAGCCGATGGCATAGGCTTAGGCTCAGGTACGTTTTATGTGACCTCTGACGGCGAACTTCACGCTGCAAACACAAACCTTACGGGCGAGATAAACGCAACGAGCGGCACGATAGGCGGGCTTAATATAGGCGATAATGGTATATCAAGCGAAAGCGGCGCTTTCAGCGTTACAAGCAAGGGCGATCTTACGGCGAAAAGCGCTACGCTCGGAAAATTTACATTAGGAACTCGATCAACTACATTTAGCTATTCTGACGCTCTGTATATTACTTACAGCGTGACGACGGGTGGCACTTTTACTACGATTATAAGCCTTAATGATAATATAGACGACTTAACAGAGGACATAACTATCACGTGGTACTGTAAAAACCTGTTAAACACGGCGTACACCTCTACGGTTACGCTTTCCGCGGGAAGCAGAAAAGTATCCACGGTGTGGACCAAAGCGCCTAACCCGAATGGAGCTACACTCCAGATTACAGGTTGCTCAAAGTCATCATTCTCGGGCTATTCGCTTGATAATTATATCGCATATAACAAATCGTCATATGATGATTTGTTAAGCGGCGTATTTTTAGGCGATACGGGTATAGGCGTAGGCTCAGGCTTTTACGCTTCGGCAAGCGGCGACTTGTACGCAAAAGGCGACGCTCAGGTTAAGAGCTTTACCACGTCATCTGCTTCCACCTCCGGCGGAAATATCATTCCGTCTGCGTCTCTAAAATACAGCTTAGGCAGCGACAGCTATTACTGGCAGGTATGTTATATCAATAATATATGGAGCAGTACGGTGCGAGCAAATACTATGTATGCAAGCAGCGGCAGCGAAATAGAGGTGAACAGCAGCTTGATTCCAGGCGGAAAAACCACGTCAAGCGGAAAAGTCTATACCTCAGCAATTTACACCTTAGGCTCGGAAAGCGAGCCGTGGGACGCAGTTTATGCGGCAACATTTGACACTATAGTGATATATTCTTCGTCAGACAGACGGAAAAAGGAGTGTATATCCGAACTCTCGGACAGGTATTCCCGCTTGTTCGATTCGCTCAATCCCGTACGCTACAAATTCAGGCAGCGTACCCGCGACGTATACCATACGGGTTTTATAGCTCAGGAAGTAAAAGACGCCATGGACGCGGCGGGATTAACGGATGAAGAATTTGGCGGGTACTATTGTAATAACGATAGTTACAAGCTTGCTTATGACGACTTTATAGCTTTATGCGTAAACGAAATACAAAAACTTAAATTAAGAGTGGAAACGCTCAAAGAGGAGGAATAATGGCCGAATTTGTAAAAAAGGAAAAAGCGTCTAAGCCGCTGATTTTAGAGATTAATGAGGCTAAGGAAGAAACGGTTGCAGCCGTAAACGATATAATCAGGCGGCACCGTTTACCCGTATACTTTATGGAAGGTATAATAGCCGACATATATCGTCAGGTAGCCGCGGGGGCTCAAAGGGAGCTTTCAGCAGCGAAAGAACAGGCGGCGAGAAGTGCAGACGACGTAAACAAAGATAATGAATAAGCCACGCTACACGCATAGTGAAAGTATAGCGCGGCTTATTTTTTAGAGAGGTTTTTATGGATATTAACGTAACGGTTACGGGGCAGACCCTGATACCTACGAACATCAGAAAACAGCAGGTAGTTGCGGGCACACAGGAGTTTATACGCTTTGTTTTCGCCCTCGCCGAAGATTGGGCCGATTTAAAAATCTTTGCTCAATTTACGCAAAACGATACGGCTTACAGCGTATATCTGGACAGTGACAACGCAGCTTACCTGCCTTCCGAAATTACTACAGGGGCGATGGCCGTCGCTTTGCAGGGCAATAGCGGCGACGTCATAGCCAAATCAATGCCGCTTATATTTAAGGTATATGCGGATCCTGTTTCAAGCGACAGCGAATCTACAAGCATCACGCTTACGCTGTATGAACAGCTTGTAGCTGAATTTCAGGAAATTAAAGACAGCGAGGCGAGCCGAGTCACTGCGGAAAGTGCCCGTGTATCCGCTGAAACAGCAAGAGTTACAGAGTATAATTCGCTTGTAACAAAATTAAGTACGAAGCTGACCGAAGTCGAAAACGAGCTTGCCGATATCAAAGAGGCAATAGAGGCCTTGAACAGCGGCGACGGAATACAGATCTATTACGATGACGATGAACGCTTATCGTATGATTATACAGAGTAAAAGGAGTTAGACAAATGGCAAAAGAGCATTTAGTGAATGACGATACAGTCAAAGCTACAAATGAGATTTTATCAAAAATGCTATCCTCTATAAGAGAGGTAAACGGAACGGGTGTAACAGAATACGGTACGGCGTATGTTATAGGACAGGAAAGTACAGACGGTTACCGCTGCTATCGTAAAAACGGAGTTCTTACTATGGCGTCGTCCACACTCAACGGCGACAGTACTTTCCCGTATAAGTACTCCTCAGGGGCGGGTACCACGGCGTGTGTTAACAGCTATAAAGAATGTACCGACTTTCCTAATTTTAATCCGCAAAAGGTTACATCCCGCGCCGGTACGTTTAAAAGGATTGAACGCTTCTACTATGGCACGCAGTACATAGGCGTATATATGATTAACTGGGTATGCGCTGAAAAGCTTTATGACTGGTACAAACTACCCCGCGATTTCTACTGGAAAGGCGAGCTGTACTGGAACTATGTAGATATAGGCTGCTACGAGGGCGCAGAAGAACGCATAGACGGAACAAATTATCTTGTTTCAAAGGTGGGATATCACCCCGCTCATAACCGTACAAGAACACAGTTCGAAACGTATGCTGAAAACTGGCATTCGCTTTTAAGTACCGATACCGATAAAGAGTTTTACCACATTACCACCATTTCGGAGTGGACTGAAATTTTAACGCCTATCATAGAAATTCTTTTAGCGTCCCGCAATGCTCAGAATACTACTACGGGTTATATGGGTAGCTGCTACCTGTATGAAAGATACTGTCCTATCGCAGGATACGAAGTAGATGAAGACGCGGGTACTACCACATTATATATACAGCAGTATACAAGTGGCAGCACTTCGTATGATACCACGATAAGAACTGGCGGATCGGTAAACCTCTGCACGGCAAGCTCAAGCAGCGACGAGGGAACTGGCGTAGATGAACACACCGACAGCGCATACGCTCAATGCCTGTCCGCTACAAAGTCATCCGGTACGATTAACGACACTTCATATACTCACATTATTGTTATAGATAAGGTTATAGACGGGGCTGAAGGCTACACAAGGGTTAACAGTCATCCCTGGAAGACGGGCGAATGTGATTACGATTATACAAATACGTACGCCTGGAGGAACAGCGGCAATGCATCTTGTTTAAACGGTGATGACGGCTGTTATGAAAATGCGGGTTATTACCCGTTCAAGATATTAGGCATTGAAAACGTATGGGGCAATATGTGGAAAAATATCCTTAATGTAACGATACAAAATTATGTTCCTTACGTATGCACAGATATATCTAACTGGACGGACACAACTACACCTGAGACAAATTCGTACTTTGAGCAGGTAAACTACAGCGTATGTACTAAATCAAGCTCTTACGTCACAGAAATAGGCGAAGACAGCGAGCACTCCGACGTTAAACTGCCTACAGCGGTAGGCGGAGCGTCTAATAAGTACTATGCGGATTATTATTGGATATCCAGCTCTTACAAAACTTGTTATGCGGGCGGCCCTTTGGTTAATGGCCTGTATGATGGCCTGTTTTGCTTCAACCTCAATAACGCGGTCGGCAATTCGAACTGGAACAACGGGGCGCGCCTATCTCTGTAAATTTGGCTAACGTTTATTTAAAACGTTAGCGGGCGTTAAAATCCGCAGCCATCGCTGAAAATTTTTTCCCGCTGAAGGGTAGGTTAGTAGGTCGTCAGATTCGGAAGCCTATTAGGGAAAAAGAGAAAGCTTGTCTTTCTCTCATACAGAGTTTAATGCCTTCATTAAAAGGACACTGAATAATGAAAAGAATTAAAGTAAAATTTGAACAAATAGCTGATATTGAAAATATTAAGTCGGCCATAGTTAACGCAGCGAGAAACAAAAAGCATCGCAGATCTATAACCAAATGCTTAAACGATATAGACGGTACGGCTATTAAAATACAAAGAATTTTACTTTCGCCCGACAGAAGCAAGTATCTATCCACAGGTACCGTTAAAGTTATAAATGAAGGAACGGGGCGTAAAGTCCGTACGATTTGCCGCCCTAATTTCTTTCCGGACCAGATTATACACTGGGCTGTAATGCAAAAACTCGCGCCATACTTTGTTAAAATGTATTACACGCATTCGTATGCCTCCGTTCCCGGCAAGGGCGTGCATAAAGCTTTGCGTAAAATGAACAGCGCTTTCCGCCGCGATATGAAAGGCACAAAGTACTGTCTGCAATTCGATATACGCCACGCTTACGACAGCGTAAACAAAGAGCTTATCGTAGCTTGCGTACGCCGCAAGGTGAAAGACCCTCGCGTGACAGACCTCAAAAGCGATATAGTTTATTCATACGTTTTATCGGGTTTGCCTAAGGGCTTTTAACCTTCGGCCTGGCTATTTAACCTCTTTCTTACGCCGTTAGACAATTTTATCAAGCAGGATTGCAAAATCAAATACCATTACAGATACATGGATAACTCGCAAATCTATGGCGGGAACAAAAGAATGCTACACAGGGTAAAAGAAAGGATATTCGCCTTTGTTAACACTACGCTGCAGCTTGAAGTTAAAGGCGATTACGCCATTTATAAAATGCCATACAGGCCGCCAGACAAAAACGGAAAAGAACGCAGAAGATTTACGGATTTTATAGGCTTTAAGCTGTATAGGTACTGTACCGAAATTCGCAAATCAACATTCAAACGGATACGGCGGCTTTTGACAAATTTACATCGTGGAGCGTATACCCTCAACCGAGCGCATAAGTTTTTCTCGTACTGGGGCTGTATAACGGCGACAAATTCATACCATCTTCGCCAGAAATATATCAACGGCAAGATTTCAATCACTAAATTAAAGGAGTTAGTACGAAATGAAAGTATACACAATCGCGCAGTCAGGGCAAAAACCTGATACTTTTTCTGTTAATGCGTTGTTAAACGGCATATCTGAATTGCGATATGCCTCAGACGTGGAAGAAATTTCCGCCGAAAGCGAAGATGACGGCACGGCATATTCATATAAGGAATATATAGGAACGGCAAAAATCACGGGCTACGACGATTTAATTTCAGAACTGGTAGGACTGATTTACACCCCCGGAGATGAAATAGCGTTAATGCGTAAGGGCTTAGCAGACAGCGAAAACGAAGAGTACGCGGCCTATTTGGAATACGTGGCGAGCTGTAAGGCCTTTGCTAAAGAATACTACGGAACAGGAGCGTGAATTAGACATGACGGATGAACAGGAAGTACAGTATTTCACCCGCGACGAAGCTCGCCTTGACGATCACCAGCGGCGAATAGAGGCACTGGAAGCAGGGCAAAAAAACATTAACGAATTAACGCAGTCGGTTAAAATTCTTGCTCTGAATATGGAGCATATGCTTACTGAACAAAAAGAGCAAGGCGAAAGATTAAAAAAGCTCGAAGCCGAACCTGTTGAAACGGCAAAGTATTACCGCAAGACCTTTATATCTTGCGCCGTCACCGCTGTTATTTCGACTGTTATAGGGGCTGTCATAGGACTGTTTA
This sequence comes from Clostridia bacterium, assembly GCA_021205485.1. Lineage (GTDB taxonomy): Bacteria > Bacillota > Clostridia > Christensenellales > Borkfalkiaceae > Coproplasma. The sequence goes on from JAJPXK010000016.1 coordinate 25,725, forward strand.
TATGAACTTTGACGACTTTATAACGATAGAAACTGTTTGCGAGGCCTGCGAAAAGGAAAGCAAGCCCTGCGACGTTCCCTGCGAGCGGTGGTATGAATTGCTTGAAAAAATGTAATTAACGGCCGATTACATGGTTAATTACATAAGAGTTAATTACATTTTGCATGTAATTAAAAAATCGTTAATTACTTTTTGTTAATTACAAATTACATAGCCAAAATGAGCGATTTTTAGCCAAAAAAGTATGATTTTACCCTAAAAATGGCACTATTTTTCAAAATGTAATTATGTAATTATTATTTCTATAGAAATATAAAAATCCTGCGTATGTATGTGCATGTATACCATACGTACGCAGAACACGCATGTATTATACGCGTACGCGCGCGAGATTACATTTGCCTAAAACTCGATTTAAGGCATTGTTTTTTTTAAGCGTAAAAATAAAATTTAAAGAGGTACGGATATGGAAGATTTGCTCGCCTTTTTACAAAATTACGGCTGGCAATTAGGTTTGATTGCGATTGCCGGGATCCTGATTTTAGGCATCCTGAAATATGCGGGCATGTTTAAAAGCGTAGAAGAAAAGTACAGGCACTACATATACCTGGGTATATCGATAGGCATATCTGTTATAGCAGCGATCATTTATCTCGCCTGCGTAGGTATGCTTACTTTCAACTATGCCTGCGTGGTAGCCGCTGCTATTTATGCGCTGAACCAAACATTTTATAACATTTTTGATATAACCCCCGTAAATGAATTGCTGAAAAAGCTGCTTGACGCGGTGGTTAATTTCATTAAATCAAAAATCGCTACACAGACAGAAAGCGACGCCGCCGATGCGGATACGGTAGATGAAGATACTGCAGATACCGATACCGCGGACGACGGCGAAGAATAAAAAAAAAGAACGCTTACGGCGTTCATTAAATGGCTCACTCATTCATCATTTTCCTCCTTGTTTTTCCCTCTCGCGGCTTTTGCCTCGGGAGGGAATTTTTTTTGCGGAGGGATTACATTTTTCGGCCGTCGGGTAAAATAAAGTTAGCTTCAAATTTTACATTTAAAGCAGCGGCTATTTCTTCTAAATCCCGGACAGAAAAGTTGTCGGTGTGCATTTTTTTGTTGAACGTCTGAGGCGTGACGCCTAAACGACGGGCAAGCTCCGCTTCAGAGATATTTCCGCATTCTATGCACAGCATTTTAATTTTTTTTGCAAATTTCATATTTAGCTC
>JAJPXK010000016.1:26972-29438 GCA_021205485.1 Clostridia bacterium
ACTATAATTACAAATTAAAAAAGGAGTACTTATTATGAAAAACTTTTACAAGAAAAATAATGAATGCCTGGCGGAGCTTAAGGATATCCTTATGAACTCAGAAAACGTAGACGTAGTGGAACAGCGTAGCTTTATGAGCGATGAACACGGCAAGCAGTTTTGCGGCCGCGTGGTTATCATAGACGGCAAGCGTACGTTCTTCACGCAAAAGCTTTTAGATTTTTTAATTGAGAAAAATATACTTATTAAAGATTAAGAGGAGGCAAAGCTATGAAAATTTTAAGAGTGACTTTCAGAACAGCAGGGTGCGGCGTGGAATATGACATAGAGAGTTGTTGCGAAATTGTTGTTTCAGATGAAGCGGCTGACATAATTATGGGCCGAAACGCTAAGATTGAAAAGGATTATGAGTGTGGTCCTATAAGCTACATTCAAAACGTGGTTGACGCTACGGCTGTTTTGCAAACAAACGGCCGTAGAGCAGACGGAAAAATAGTTGATATTCAAGAGGTAGATATTTAAATGCGAGAAAGGTTAAGTAAAGCTGAAAAGGCGAAGCAAATGCGTTATCGTCGCCCCGCCCTGCAGATATACGGGTGGAGCGAAATGTACTATAAGCTGATAGAAATAGCTGAAGGCTGTTCATATGTACACTGGTACGAAAACAACGATGAAGAAACTCTTTTAAATTGCTTTGACGGCGACAGCGATGAAGAGGAGGAATTTAAGATTGCTTTTTCCGAGATGGAAGGCAAAGCTTACCGCCTGCAGGAGCAAATGGACAGGATGATAGACGATAACTACGGAGTAGACATGGAGCAGTATTTTAACGATTGCACGGTTGCCTTGCTCGGCAACCGATATAACCTCGTAGGCTACGACTATTATGAAGAAGACTATCAGTCGCTTACGCAGTATGAGCAGGAGCTTGCCGATGAAGGAGCTCAGGAGCGGCTTATGCGTAAAACGAAAAAAGAAATAATCTCTACAATCAGCCAGTGCATAGGCTTGCTGCTGGCGTTCTACGATATACTCCAGGATTATGACGTTCTGTCGCTGACTATGGACGTGCTGAAAGGCGAAAATACAGAGTTTTTAGACAATATCAAAAAGTTGTTTAAGCTACACGCAAAAATGTGTGAAGGCGACAGGATGGCAGAAAGAGAATTTAACAGAATAGTGGAAGAAATGCCGGACAAGTGCTGGCTGTATTAAAATAAGGCCCTCGGCAAGCGATTGCCGGGAGCTTTTTTATTCTAAAAATGTTTATAAAAAAGATTGTAAAAAAGTTTGCAAAAATGTTTGACAATGAAGAATGCAGGGTGTATAATGTAATTACAAAAAACGAAAGAGGGTAACCTCAAAAAGGAGAGAGGGTAACCTCAAAAAGGAGTAAATATTATGAAAAACAGAGTCATCTATTTAAACGGTAAGGAAGTAAACAGCACAGAAGGTATGAGTCAAGGTTTGGAAAACGCAATCAGCAATGCGGCGGATATGTTCGAGGATCTTGACGGCGTAGAGCGTAAAGAAGGCGTTCACACTTTTTATGACGGCATGAAGATTGATGTAGTTGAGATAAACGAAGATTAAAGGAGGATTAAAAAATGAAATTTTACCAAACAATAAGCGTAAGAGAGCGCGACGAATTTACTGAATATGAAGGCTATGATAAACAGGCTGCCATTGATAAGGCTATAAGCGTTGACGGGCATTTGACCCCGACAGGACGCAAGCATGGATATACCGAAGTCCGCGAATTTAATATTGAAAAGCCCTATGCGGAAATGGACGAAGACGAACAGTGCGACATTATCTGCGGCGGCTATAATCTTATATCGTTTAACGAAGTGTCTGATGAAAAGCTTGATACGCCTGACAGACTTGCCGAAGCTGCGGGGGTGAGTGTATCCACTGTCTACAACAGGGCAAAAGAACTCGGACGGCTTCCTACGCTTGAAGAATTACAAAAAAGAAAATCAACGGGCAGGCCCCGCAAATATTTATAAAAGCAATTAGGACGGTTGCCTACAGTTGAAGAGTTAAAGCGCAGACCTTCAGGCAGACCAAAGAAATATAATTAAGGCAGGTAAATAAATGATAAACTCAGAATATAAAACGCCTGTATTTGCAGGAACTAATGAATTTTACTGCTATGGTAAAAATGCCCGTGAGCGAATTGCAAGGTATTTAACGCCTGATGAAGATGGGTATTACCGCATGCCAGTAGACGGCGGCAAATATTATTCCGTAGGAACAAGTACAGGTATGTACGGCGAATACGCAAAATGGAATGGTACTTGTTTCTCAGTAAATTCGGACGGCATACTTTATGTTAAAGCTGAAACAGAAAAAGCAAAAATTTTTACCTTAATGCTCAGGCACTATATAAACGAGATGGAAATTGTTGATAGAAAAAGGCTTGCAAATCTTTTAGATGAATAAAAGCTACACACAAAGCAATAA
>JAJPXK010000026.1 GCA_021205485.1 Clostridia bacterium
GAACCTACGAATGCGGGAATCAAAATCCCGTGCCTTACCGCTTGGCGACACCCCATTGCACGGCATATCGCGACTGCCATCTTTAAAAAATTTGTGGGGCGGGCGACAAGTTTCGAACTTGCTACCTCCAGAGCCACAATCTGGCGCTCTACCGATTGAGCTACGCCCGCCATGGTGGTGCGCCTGGAGAGATTCGAACCCCCGACACACGGCTTAGAAGGCCGTTGCTCTATCCTACTGAGCTACAGGCGCAAAACTTTGCATTTGAGGATATGAGCAGCCTTTTATATAAAAGGTTTTGGAGCGGGTGATGGGAATCGAACCCACACAACCAGCTTGGAAGGCTAGTGTTCTGCCATTGAACTACACCCGCAAGGTCCGACCATTTATTTATGCCCTTTTTTCGGGCGTTAGCCTGTCGCATCAACTCAATGCTAAAAAATTATAGCAAATACGAGGGTGTATGTCAACTCAATTTTATCTCTGTTTTTAATCAATTTTAAAATTTTATTTTTTAATAAACTGTACAAATCACATAAGCTCTTTAATTTTGGCTATAGCGTTCTGCCTGCTGTCCACCCCGAGCTTCAGATAAATAGAGCTTATGTAATTCCTGGCGGTGCCGTCAGAAAGTTTTATGGCCGAAGCTATTTGCCTGTTTGTAAAGCCGTCGGCTATCATTATGGCGATGTCCGCCTCCCTGTCAGAGAGGCCGTACCCCTTTTTAAGCCTCGACTGCCTGTCGGAAGTAACGGTAATCGCGGCGTCGGTAATCTTTTTAGCTATCCGCGAAGGCAAGATAGTATCGCCCGCGTATGCGTTTTTAATGGAATCTATCAGCGCGGTAGAACCTATATCCTTTAAAAGATAACCGCTCGCCCCGTTATTTATGGCGTTTAAAATATAGTCGCTGTCGTCAAACGTGGTAAGAATTATTATCTTTGTTTCGGGTAAAATTTCTTTAATCCGCTTCGTCGCGGCGACGCCGTTCATTTCAGGCATCCGCACGTCCATAAGTATTACGTCGGGTTTTACCTTCGCGGCCATCTTCACAGCCTCGAGCCCGTCGTAAGCCACACCGCAAAGCTCTATTTCGTCGCACGACTGCAGCACGCTTTTTATGCCTTCGGCGAGAATTTTCTGGTCGTCCGCCAGCATTACTCGTATCATAATATTACACTCCTTTTCGCTGTTTGTTCCAGTATATGTACGCCGCGATTATCTTATATCGATAAGAACGTCGCAGGGCAATACATAGTCTTCGCAACGTAAATTTTTTGCCTTTACAGTTTTACGCTCTGCCTTTTTTAACTGTTTGTCGCCAAGCCAGCGCTGCATTAAATGCGGCATATTGCCGCCCTTAACGCTTGTTTCCAAGTAATTTATAAACCATTTTGTTACGCGGTAAGCGGCCAGATATAAATCGGGCATGCTATCCGCAAGGCGGCTTTCGCATTCAAACGGCAATACGCACGATTTGACTTCGTACCACGCGAACCCGAAAGACCTGCCTACCCTGCATTTTACAATATCTTCGGTTAACCCGTCAAATAAAATTCCGTCCTGAACGTACAGGCTGTCAGGATATTCAAAACCGTCAAAAATCTCTTCTTTGCCGTATTCCGTTTTGCTCAGCTCCCTGTCAAAGCCGATATATAACGCCCTGCTCATTTTTCCTCCTGATTTTTCACATCGTCCATTTACAATAATTCAGGCATATATCGGGGTATATCAACGAGTAACGCTGAATTTGTACACCGTTCCGTAAGAAAATTCAAAAGCGACATCTTCCGCAAGTTGCCAGCCGTCGACGTCTATCTGCTCAGTTTTTACGCGTTTAAAAGGATATTCCCTGCCGAGCCAAAGGTTTACCGCCATAAAAACGCCGCCGTTTTGCAATTTTTTCTTTGCAAACTGTTTAAACCATTTTAGCTCATCCAAAGCGTTTATCGCATACCTTTCCGACAACTGCCTTTTATAAGTCGGATTATAACTGAAATTAAAACAGGAATCCACCGCGTAAACTTTATAACCCTTAAAAATATCGCCGATCGTTGCCGCCTGCTGCTCAGTCAATTTGTCGTCGAAAATGATTTTATCGTTAAAAAACATATCGCCGTCTGCAATATCGGGCAAAATACGCTTATAAAAATATTCGGTTTTTTCTAAAGACCTGTCCATAGCCGCAAATACTTGCATCGACATTGTCAAAATCCTCCATAAAAACGCCGTTAATTCAGACATACATGCGGGTCAATCGGGTTTTTCGGCATCATAAACGGGTATAGTTAGCTTTACTTCGAAGCCGTCGTCAGGCTCGGTGGTAACTGTCATATTTCCGCCGTAAGAGATTGCCTTTTCCCTCATTCCGCCTAAGCCGAATCCTTCGGAAAGCTTTCCTTCGTGCCCCGTTCCGTTGTCCGAAACAATGACGCAGACATCGCCGCCCTCCCGTTTCAGCTCAAGATAAAACGCCGTAGCCCCGCCGTGGCGTATGCCGTTGGCGAAGCACTCTTTTACGCTGTTTACGATAAAACGCTTGCGTTCGCCGTCCATAGCGACGTCCTCTACGTCCGTCCTGATTTTTATTTCCGTGCCGTCTATAGTCTGAGCCACGACCTCGGCGAGCTCGTCCGCGACGCTCTCGTCCGTGCGTCTGCCCGCCAGAAGATGGACGCTCGTTCTCATCTGGTCGAGGGCGTTTTTGGCCTGCATATTCGCCGATATTATCCTGTTTTTCGCCTCCTCGGGGTCGGTGTCGATAAGAAGTTTCGCCGCCTCCGTCTGCATAATCACCGCCGTAATGGAATGGCCCGTATTGTCATGTATGTCCTTGGCGATGCGGTTGCGTTCTTCGTATACGGCGGCCTCGGCGAGCTTGTCATACGCCTCTTTAAGCTCCTTCTTGCCATCCTCCTCGGCTTTAAGCGCCTCGTGAAGCCTTTGGTTGTTGCTGTAAAAACGTATGATAAAAGTAAGAAGCGTAAAGTGTATGGCGAGGATGATCACGCCCGTAAGGCAACTGCCTAAAATTTCCACCGCGGCGGTAGAAGTAGGCATTCCCTCGTATACCCTCACCCAGCCGCATACAAACGATATTATAAACGTGCAAAGGCTGACGCAGAACATTATAAAGTTAACCTTCAGGCTGTCGGAAGTAAAGTAAAGCTCGGTCATAACCAGGCAATACAGCACGGCGAGATAAGAGCTCGCCGTGATAAGCGACATTGTGAGCAAAAGCGCCATGTCGAAGCCGTACGTTATTATTTTAAAGCGGACGGTTTTTACGACGTAATATTTAAGGGCAACCGAAACGTCAAGAAATACGCTGCACACGGAGTACATAGCGTACATCCAGACGGGCTTTTCTCCCGTTCCGACGGAGGCGTACTGCGCGCAGATAACTATCTCCATTACAATCATCACAATGATGACCACAAGCCCTAAATAACTGCGGAATTTTTCTTTGTTAAGTTTAAATCTGTGTTGTTTTTCAGAATTATCAGTCATCTTTAAGAAGCTTCCCTATAGAAAACCCGTCGAGTATATTATTCAGCCTTCCGCTGTCGTAATAGCTGTATACGCCGGTGTCCGCGCAAATGATATGGTCTTTAAGCTGCACGTTGTTCATTGAACACACTATCTGCACCTGCTTTGTGCAGTTGTCGTCCGCCGCGGAAGGTTTAAGGCTTCCGCACGTATGGTTGTGAGCGATAACCAGGCTGTAAGGCTTTACCAGGCTTATAAACTTCATAACCTCGTCAGGGGGCGCGACAACCTTGTTGTTTTCGTTGGAGGTAAAGGTCTTTATCCTGACTATTTTGCCGTTTTTATCTATGGCGTAAAGCTCCAGCACCTCTACCCTGTGGCCGCCGAGCCGCATTTTTATAAAGTCTATAAGGTCAGAACGGTTCCTGATTATGGCGAAACAGTCTGTCTTGTTGAAAAGTTTAAAACACTCGCCTACGCATTTCAGGTAAAGGGCGGTCTGTTCGCCTACCCCCTCCACCGCCGTAAGTTCATCCACGTCGGCCCCGAGCACCGCCGCCGTGCTTGGAAAACGCTCTAAAAGGGCGTGAGCTATAGGGTTTGTGTTCTTGCGCGGATACGCGTTGAACAGCAAAATTTCCAGCACTTCGTGTTCGTACAGATTGTCGCCGTTTTTAAGTTTTTCGTACATTCTTTGCCTGTGGCCTTCGTGCATGGCATCCCCCTCAGGGCGGAAACGCCGCCCTTTAAAATATAATACCATTATTCGCCCGCACTTTCAATTATTTTGTTAAAAATTTTATTATGTTTTTGCGAAAAACTCATTTTTAGCCGTATACCGCCCTTATTTAATTTACCTTGAAGATAAAAAAGTGTATAATTGCCGTAAAGGAGTTAATTATGGCAGACTATATCGATCAAATAAAAGATACAATTTCACGCCTTGTAAGGATACCCTCTTACGAACAGGAAGCTGAAAAAGGCATGCCCTTCGGCAAGCCCTGCGCCGACGCGCTGGACTGTTTTTTGTCGCTCGCGGCGGATTTCGGATTTGAAACCAACAATTACGACAACTACGCGGGCGAAGTTATATTCGGCGAAGGCGAAGAATTTGCGATACTCGCTCACCTGGACGTTGTTCCCGCGGGCGGCGGCTGGACGAGGGATCCCTTCGGCGGCGAAATAGACGAAGACGAGGGCAGGATATACGGCAGGGGAACGATGGACGACAAGGGCCCCGCCGCAATTACTCTTTACGCCCTTAAGGCTTTGAAGGACGAAGGGTTTAAGCCTTCGAGGAAGATAAAACTTATAGTCGGCTGCAACGAAGAAAGCGGCTGGAAGTGCATAGAACACTACAAAAAAGTTGCACATATGCCCGACGAGGGAATCTCGCCGGACGCAAATTTCCCCGTAATTTACGCCGAAAAGGGCATACTGCACGTAAAATTCATTTTTAAGGACGCCGCTAAAAATTTCAGCGGGCTGCAGGGCGGCGAACGGGCCAATATGGTGTGCGACTACTGCAAAGTAAAGGCGGACGGCGATGGCGCAAAATACGGCCTTACCCTTATCGGCGGCGAATGGATATCCAGGGGCAAGTCGGCTCACGGCTCCACGCCCGAATGCGGAATTAACGCCATACCTCCCGTACTCAGATTTTTAGGCCTGGACGGCATTGAAAAAATGCTGTTTACAGATAAAATGAACCTCGGCGGGCTCAGAGACGAGACGGGCGAGCTCACGTTTTCGCCCGATATTATATCGCAATCAAACGACGATTTGCTTGTTACGTGCGATATACGTTACCCCTCTACCTTCACAAAAAAACAGATTACAGATATTCTTGACAAAACGGGCGTAAGCTACGAGATTTTAAACGACCAGGCCCCTATTTACAACGACAAAGACGGGTTCCTTATTCAGACGCTTTGCGGGGTATATAACGAAGTCTGCGGCGCGGATTTAAAGCCCGTTGCCATAGGCGGAGGCACATACGCGAGGGTCCTTAAATACGGGGCGGCGTTCGGGCCGGAAGAGGACGGCGAGGAAAGCACCATACACCAGGCGAACGAGTAT
>JAJPXK010000087.1 GCA_021205485.1 Clostridia bacterium
ATACTATATAAATTTGACTCAAAAATCAAGCTATTTTGAGAATAAATTTTTAATTTTCCCTCCGCACCGTCATTTTTATCTTTTTGTTTTTTATCATACGCCTCTGTTTTGTAACTTACTTCTTCGTCGGATTTCACAACAATTTTATGATTATTTTTAATTTTACAAAGTACATCGCCGCACATAAAATGATTATTTTCGCCGATTTCTTCCAATTTAAAGCATTTAAAGCAATTATCTAAAATTTGCATGCTCCGCTCGTACATTTCGCTGCAATTCAAAACAACGCAAACTACGTCCATGCCGCCTCTTTCGGCGGAAGAAACAAGGCATCTGCCAGCCTTTACAGTGTACCCCGTTTTTATTCCGTTGGCCCCTTCGTAATTGTACAGCATTTTATTTTTATTGGCGAAACTTCGGTACTTGCCACGATAATTTTTAGTTCCTGCGATCTCTCTGAAAATTTCGTTTTTCATCGCCGCACACGCTATTTTGGCGAGGTCTCTCGCCGTGGTGTAGTGGTTTTCGTCGGGAAGGCCGCTCGGGTTTGTAAAGTTTGTATTTTTTACGCCTATCTCTTTCGCCCTTTTGTTCATACGTGTTACAAATTTTTCAACGCTTCCGCTGTGTATAACGGCGAGGGCTGCGGCGCTGTCGTTACCCGATCTTAGCATAAGCCCGTAAAGCAAGTCGCGGATGTCAATTTCTTCACCTTTTTTAAGATAAATAGACGACCCTTCTACCCCTGCTGCGCAATCTGGTACGGTTACGACTTTGTCAAGGTCGCATTCCTCCGCTATAATCAAAGCCGTCATTATCTTGGTTGTGCTTGCCATAGGCAGTTTAACGTCGGCGTTTTTTTCTTCAAGAACGGCTCCGGTGCAAAGTTCCATAGCTATTTCAGCGTTATTCGGTTGAGCAAACACCGTGTAATTAAAACTTATGCATAACATTACGGCGGTCAACGCGACAATTAAGGCCGTTAAATATTTAATTTTACGCATTTTTAGAGATTGTGTGTACAAGATCCCCTGTCTTTTCTATTAAAGTATCTATCGCCCCGTCATCCATCCTCAAAAGTCTGCAGCCGTTGCCGTCGTCAACGATAAAGCCCTTAGGCTTTACTGTAATCACCGTGCCGTTGGCCCCCGCAAGTTTGAATCCGTCGGCTTCTTTAAAGGTTTTTATGTCGCCGTATTCCCCTCCGCCGTTTAAATTTACCACCGTAACGGAAGAAAGCGGTATAATCTGCGCCCCGCTCACGGTAATTATAGAGTCACCTATCACTGTGTTAGCGTCGGCCACTTTGTCGAGAGCCTTAGGCGGTTCTTCAAAATTATTGTCCCTGCTTTTTGTTTTAGTTTTCATCTGAACCTCTCTGAAAAAATAATAAATAGTATTTTTATCGCCGCGAGCATATTTATGACGCACACCGCCTTGCCGCAGTAATGCAGTTCGCTGTGTTCGGCGTTGATAATTGAATAATTTCTCAACTTGCACCTGCTGCCCGTACCTTCAAGGTATTTATATAGCGGCAATGTCGCTGCGTTTTGTAAAAGAGCTAAGTATGCGTTATTTTCTTCTCTTACGCCGTAGTCGCCTAACTGCACAATTTTGAAAACACATACGTTGTCAAGCAAAATTTTACTGTTTTTTAATAGTTGAGGTAAGTCTAACTGCATATCTTTGCCGTTTACCTGCATCTTTCCGCCGCCGTCAGCGGTGTTTATATTCAAAAATCTTATAAACCTGAACACGCAAAAGTTAGCCGAAGCGTATCTGGTTTCTGTATTCAAATAAGCGTAAACCGAAAAATAGACGGGAAATACAGTGAAAAACAGACCTGCGGCAAGTCCGTATACTATAAAATTTTCCACAAAAATATTATCTGTAATTGAATTATATTTATACAATAATACCCGCACAAAAAATGTGCGGGTATTTACGTCAATCGTCGTCTTTAATTTTAATAATATCGTCGTCATCGTCTATAAAGTCGGGGATTTCATAACCGTCTTCCATTTTAGGCGATTTAGGCTGTTTTTCTGTTTCTGCGGGACTATCTTCCGCCGCGGCGTTTTCCTCGTCGCTGTCGGGATTGTACACGTCCTTTTTATAGAGGTAATTTCCGTCGTCCTCCTCTTCGCCGCCGTATTGCAGGCTCTGAAGCTGAGCTATCTGCTCCATAAGGTCGTCATAGTCGGGAAGTTCGTCTATAGAGTTTAATCTGAAACGTTTTAAAAAGTTATCGGTAGTGGCAAATTGTATCGGCTTGCCTATAGTATCCTTTCTGCCGCAAGGGTATATCATTTCAAGGTCAAGAAGCACGTTTACCGCGTAGTCGCAGCTTACTCCGCGGACGTCTTCAAGCTCTGAACGGGTGACGGGCTGTTTATACGCAATAAGCGCGGCGCACTCAAGCACGGCCCTTGTAAGTTCCTTCTCCTTTATAGGGGTTATCGCCGAAGATATGATTTCTTTATAAGCGGGATTGCTTGCAAACTGAAGCTTGCCGTTAAACGTCAGAATATGTATGCCGCAGTCGCCCGAGTATTTTTCTTTAAGTTCGGCGATGCTCGCATTGGCCTCTTTAAGAGTACAGCCGGCTTTTTCCATTATGTATTTTACGGGCACAGGTTCGCCCGAGGCAAAAACTATAGCCTCAATTATATTCGTCAAATTGTTCAAGAGAGTCCACCTTCAAATCCCATTCGGGGTTGAGTTTAATATTTATTTCGCCAAATATTTCCGTTTGCACTACCATTATGTATTGGTGTTTAAGCATTTCAAGCATGGCCTGGAATGTGGTAATAATTTCGCTTTTGGAGTATATGTTAAACAGATCTTCGAATTTTGTTTCGCCTCTGGTCACCAAAGTATCCTTTATAAAGCCAATTTTATCTTCAACGGTAAAATTGTCCATCGGGATTTCTTTAATGTCGTCTTTTTCGCGCGTCATGCTTTCGTTTTTAAGCATAAGACGGGCAAAAGCCTCTAAAAGTCCGTCTACGGTAAAATCCTTGTAAACAACTTTTACCTTGCTGAATTCTTCGTCAGTCTCGCGGAAGCAATAACCTACCGTTTCCATTTCTTTAAGCTTTGGCGTCTGGTCGCGGATAAGTTCCATCTCCCTCTGTTTTAGCTGTTCTATAATGTCCTGCTTCTCCATTTCAACGTCGTCGTAATAGTCGTCGTCGGGCATTTCTACAACGGGAAGCATACTTTTTGATTTTATGTATATAAGCTGAGCCGCAAGCTGCAAATACAAACTTTCTTTGTCAACGTCGCGCGAGGGCTGAGTCTTCATATACTCGATATAATCGAGGAACTGTTCGGTAACCTTAGAGACGAACACGTCCTCAATGTTGATTTTCGCGGTATTGATAAGGTGAAGCAGCAGGTCTAACGGCCCCTCAAACACGTCGAGGACGGTTTTATAGTCCAATTCAGACTCAAAATTATCCTGACCGTCGTCTGCCTGAGCATCCTCCTGCGGAAGTTCTCCGTCAAAAAAATCTTCGGCGTTTTCGTTATCCGTCATAAAATTAACCCCCAAAGCGCCGTTATCGGGTAACCGACAATTCTTACGGCAAACTGCATTACATAACCTAATATATCAAGATATCCGAATACCGCGATATAATTTTCTAAAATGCCGCAGATAAAGCTCTCGGCTATAAGGCCTAAAAGTATCCACTGGCCGTACCTTTCAAGAAACCGCCTTCCCCTGTTATACGTCTTTGTTAAAGACTCCACTATTCTGAAGCCGTCCAAGGGATATAAAGGAATCAGGTTAAACACGGCGATGCTTAAACTGTAGCTGAATATAAGCTGCAAAAGCATTTCAAGAAAGTACGTACCGTAGTTAGACGGCAGATATATTACGCATACCCTGTACAAAGGATAAACTATAAACGCTATTATAAGGTTGGCGCAAATTCCCGCTATGGCTGTAGTAAAAAGGCCGACCTTGTAATTTTTGAAATTACGCGAATCTATAGGCACGGGTTTAGCCCAGCCGAAACCTACAAGGGCTACCATTACAAGCCCTAAGGGGTCAAGGTGTTTTAGAGGATTAAGCGTAAGCCTTCCATTTATTTTCGCCGTCCAGTCGCCGTTTTTGTAGGCTACAAACGCATGCGCGAATTCATGCGGAACAAGCACAAAAATAACAGCGATAAACGCGGCGGCGTAATATAATATGGTACTTATTAATTGAGCTGTTGACATTTACTTCAAATAGTCGGGGATAACGTCGTTGCGTACAATATCCTCGTAAGTCTGCGGTTTAATAATATAATTTGCCTGCCCGTCCTTTACAAGGACGGCCGCGGGAATAAAGTTGCGGTTATAGTTGCTCGCCATAGAGTAATTATACGCTCCTGTGGAAAGCACTGCCACAGTATCCCCACGTTTTGCTTCGGGCATAGGAACGTCAACGGCTATTATATCGCCGCTTTCGCAACATTTGCCCGCGATAGTTACCTTTTCGGTACATTTCTCCAAAGCTCTGTTGGCAAGCAGAGCGGAATATTTTGACTGGTATAGGGCGTAACGGGGATTGTCGAACATGCCGCCGTCTATGGCGACATATTTTTTTATGTCGGGAATATCCTTTATGGCGCCTACCGTGTAAAGCGTGATTCCCGCTTCGCCTACTATGGACCTGCCGGGCTCTATAAGAACATAAGGCAGTTTAAGCCCGTGTTCTGCAGCCTTCTCCTTAACTGTGTTTAAAAGAGTTTTCAAGTACCCGGCATAGCCTTCCACGCTGATTTTTGCGTCTTCGTCTGTATACCAGATTCCAAAGCCTCCGCCCATATTTAACGTATCGGCTTCAAAATTAAGCTTTTGCTTCATATCCGCCATAAAATCCATACATTTATTCACGGCGAGGGCGAAAGACTGCTTTTCGAATATCTGAGAACCTATATGGCAGTGATAACCTTTAAGTTTAAGGTTGCCCTTTTTAAGCACGTGCGCGGTCATTTTTTCGGCCGTGCCGTCAGAGATGGAAAAGCCGATTTTGCTGTCTGTACGGGCCGTCTGAACAAAGGCGTGCGTATGAGCTTCTACGCCGGGGTTAATTCTTATCAATACGTTTTGCGTGATTCCCGCTTCGGCGGCGATATCGTTTAAAATATCTGCTTCGCTGTAAGAATCTACAACTATTGCACCAATCTTTACTTTAACGGCGTACTCAAGCTCCCTTACAAGCTTATTGTTGCCGTGCAGATATATTTTTTCTGCGGGAAAACCTGTGCTTATCGCCGTATAAAGTTCCCCGTCAGAAACAACGTCTACGCCAATCCCTTCCTGCGCCGCGATTTTATACATTGCCTTACAAGAAAAAGCTTTTGAAGCGTAAAGCACAAGCCCGTTGCCGTTATACTCGCCGTCTATCGTGGTTTTATATATGCGCATCATGTCGCGGATATATTTTTCATCAAAAACGTAAATGGGCGTTCCGAATTTTTCGGCGAGGTCTACACAGTCACAGCAGCCTATTTCAAGATTCCCCTTGTAATTTATATTTAACGTATATCTTTAT
>JAJPXK010000160.1 GCA_021205485.1 Clostridia bacterium
TACGTCATTCTAAAATGCTTTGGCTTATTCTTCGGTATAGTCGTTTATTATTTTAATATCTACACTCCTATATCTGAAAATTAAATCTTGTAAATTGACATAAATAAAGTATTTTATACATTAAATAATAAAAGAACGGTAAAACATACCGTATGCGAGGTTGAGGGGCAAAAATGAAGGTTTATTTTTTATCGGAAGTTAAGGCGGCTTTAAAATTGGACGGGGAATATGTTGGAATTATCGATAATTTTGAACGCTGGTGCGAGGTGGATTGCAACAGGGCCGTACTCGCCGAAATTATCCCCGACGATAACCTGCAGCCCGTAAATTTTTTCATCTGCGGCAGCTTTTTTTCAGGCCCGCCCGACTTTGCCGAAGTTTATTATTCAAACGGCTTCCGCGCCATCCGCATAAAGGAATTTTTTAACAAAAACCCCTCTTTAGAGCTGATTTTACAGCAAAAATTTTGCAATCTGACGGTTACGGTGTACCGTCAAGGGGATATTTTTGTAAGTTGCGAGGGCGAAAGCTTTGAAAATTACCCTCTGCCGCGGCAGTTTGAAAATCCCCGCATCCGGGAGGCGACGGTAAACGGCAAAAAACTGCTCGCACTGTACGGCGGCGGGTACATGGCGGTTATAACCCCCTGCGGCAAGCTGATATTTTTAAACGAGGTTGAAAACTGTTCGTTCGGGGATACGCTTGAAGCAATAATCCCGCTGCAAACCTGTACGCATTGCTTTGCCGAATGTAAATTTTCTTATTCCGACGATAAATTTGTTTTAACGTACAGCCGTACGACCGAACGCCAGAACTATAGCGAAAACCTTTTGCCCTTTGTATTTTTTGAAAGAGCGCTGCGCAGCGGGGACTTTGCGGCGCTGCTCTGCGACGAACTTAAACCTAAGGCGAAGATCCTGAAAAATTATCTCGGCGAATTTATCGCCGTAACAATTCCGCACGAAGATTTTTACAAAACGAACCCCGACGCCGAAGCCGCGGGGCTCGTATATGAAAGAGGCAAAAATCTTTACGAAATTATTTACTTCGCCGTAGATATACAGGGCGGCAAAATTGCCAATATCCGTCCCGTTCAAACATAAAAAAACCGTCCGCATATAGCGGACGGCGTTCTTTAAACAGATTAATATTTTGTTATCTTAACCGATTTGATTATGATAGGCTTTGCCGTCACCGTATAGCTTACGGCGGTAGCGGGCGAGGCAATCTGCTCTATATTGTCGGTATAAACGTCAACGCCGGTGGTAAATTTATTGTTGTCGTCGTTGTAGTTGTCGCTTATATAGTCGTCTATGGCGTCTAACAGGTCGTTGAGGTTGTCAACCGAGGTGTCGTTGCTCAGTTCTGCGAACGTAGCGTAGCTTGTATAGCTCAAAGAGGAGCTTTCGCCTACCTGAATGGCGAACAGGCTTGTGGCGCTGTTGTACTTATAATCGGCGACCAATACTTCCTTTTTGTTTGTCTTAACGTAAACCTGAGCCGCCGCGTCGTCCTCTATAACCTTGGCCGTGTAGTACATCTTAAGGTTGCCGAAGGTATTCGTCAGCTCGCCGTTGGCTATGGTGTGGTTGTTGCTGGAAAATTCGCCGTACAGCGTATGATACGCGTCTTCGTCGTTTACCTGCATATCGTCATTTTTATCGAAGCCGCTGTAGTCGGTGTATACGCTCGCGGTAAGATTACCGTCGTTGAACAGCTTGAGGTACGCCGACTCAAGGTCGTTGTCCTCAAGATATTCGTCCATCGAAGAATCCGAATAGGAGTCGCCGTAAGAATATATATCTTCGTCCGCGTTGGTTTCGCTTACGTAAGAATAGCCGCCTCCGTACCAGTCGTTAGAGCCGTAGTCATGGATTATGGTGTTATCGTAGAAACCCGCCTTGGCAAGTTCGATAAAGTGACGGACGGTTACGGGATACATATTCCTGTAAAGGGTATAGGAAAGCGTGTAAGTTTCGTCGTTGAATTCTATTGTGATTTTTGCGCGGGGGTGGTTGGTCTCTATGGCGCAGCCTGACATCGCCGCGGCTCCGCCTACCGTTGCGGCCAAAGCCCCTATGCATAACGCGCGGGCAAGTTTTTTAAATTTCATATCTTCCGCCTGTTTTAAGCTTTTTTAAAGTATTATAAAACGATACAGCTTAAGTTTACTTGTTTTTATCAATTCAGTCAAGCAATTTAATCGGCTAAGAATGAATTTTCGTAACCTTATACAATAAAAAATGCAGCCGCGGCTTTATTTTGCGCCGCATACGCCCGCCGAAAGCAAATATATTCCCCGCCTTACCCTTAATGTCAAACTAAAGGCTTGTCCGTTTTAACCTTAAATAAAGCTTGTGATAAAAATTTCCAGCCCGATGGCTATTAAAATCACGCCGCCTAAAATCTGTGCCTTATTAGAGAGTTTTGTGCCGAACTTACGGCCTATCAAAAGCCCCGCTACGCATATGCCGAAGGTGACGACGCCTATTATTACCGTTTCGCACAGGGCCATATACCAGTTGTAATCGGCTATGGTAAAGCCTACCGAAAGAGCGTCTATAGAGGTGGCTACACCCTGCAATATAAGCGAACCAAAACCTAATTTTACCTCTTTTTGTTCTTCATCCTTTTTGCGTATGCCCTCTATAAGCATCTTGCCGCCTATGAACGCCAGAAGTATAAGGGCTATCCACGGGATAAACTTTTCGAACGCCGTAAAATAAGTGGCTATGGTATGCACGCATATCCAGCCTATCATAGGCATCAGGGTCTGGAATACGGCGAACACACCCGCTATGCCGAACATCTTCCGCTTTTTCATAAGCGGCTCGTTGAGTCCGTTGGCGAGCGATACCGAAAAGGCGTCCATCGCCAGCCCTACGCCAAGCAGTATACTGTTTACAAAAAACATTACGCTCCACGTCATGTCATTTTCTCCTTGAATTTTAAAATACGTTTAAATAAAAAAAATACCCGACAGCCTTTTTCCAAGGCTTCGGATACAAAACGCGACTCCGCATAAGCCTTAAAAATAAGGTTATACGTGAGTCTTATAAATTAAGGCAGACCAGACCGCTAAGTCATTATGTTGGTTACTGCCACGCAAAGTTATGCGCCTACTACTCCCCCACGGGTTAAATTGTATAATGATATTAACACAGCTTTAAAGCAAATGTCAACTCAATTCAACAAAATTTTTTTGCAAACCGACCAGCTTTTTAAAGCTCCAGGCGGCAGTAAAAAACGGCGGCATTATTTGCCGCCGCCCTTCGCTATTATGTATTCGCGTAAAAATTCTGCCGTCCTTACGCAGTTTATTACATACTTTACCTTGTATTTTACTATCCTGCCCATCTTGGACTGCACTACAAACTTTATGGCGCCGTACCCCCTCGCCGAGCCCTCCGCGAGGGCGTTCCAGCCGAAGCGGGATACCTGCGCCCTGATCTCTATAACGTCGCCGGCGTTCAACGTCTCTACCCTGCCGTCGCGGTGGAACAGATACAGCGTGCCGTTGCCCTTCATCGCTATGGTGTACGCGGGGGCGGCGTTGTTTTCCTTTACCTCTTTCATGGCGTAGTGGAAACACAGCGGGGACAGCGCGGCGTCGGCTATTATGAGCAAGGCGAAAATTATCCAGAATACGGCCACGTATTCGGGCGGTATTAAAAGGCCTGCCGCGCGGACGAGCACAAGCACAACCATATTCAGCAGTATAACTACGAATATGGCGCTTGTGGCGGCTTCCTTTTTACCGAGCGCCGCCCTCCCCGCGAGCGGGGTTATTTTTTCTGCTTCGTCCTGCATACAACACCTCTTACCTGCATTTTATCACCGACAAAGAGATATGTCAAATGTGTGAGGTAAATTTAAGCCGTACATTTACAATGCGCGGCTTAATTTTTTTATTTGACTTTTATTTTAAGTTATGTCTGGCTCTCCGCCGTCTGGCCGTTATCGGCGGGCTCGTCCGCCAGAACCTCTCCGCCCGTACTCTGCGCGGGGCCGTTTTGCAGGGGCAGATCCTTTTTGTACAAAACCTTTAAAAGTATCGGCGTAAGTATAGAAGATATAAGTATTAAAAGCACGGTCATCAGCATAAACTCGCTGCCTAACGCGTTTTCGCCTAAGGAACTGTCTATTACCGTCTGCGTGACTATAAGGGCAACCTCGCCCCTCGCCATCATGCCTACGCCGGCTATCGTTGATTCCCTCCAGCTATACTTAAAGCACTTCGCGACGCCGCCGCAGCCTATAATCTTGCCTATAAGGCCTAATAAAACGGCGAGGAAGGCGAACAGTATTATGCTTCCGCTTACGCCCGAGAACGTGATGTAGCTTATGCCGATATTGGCGAAGAACATAGGCGCGAAAAGCAGATAAGAGCTTACCGAAATCTTTGTATCGGTATATTCGCTCGACTTATGAGCCGTGGCGAGCGCTACGCCCGCGATGAACGCGCCCGTTATATCTGCGACGCCGAAAATTTCTTCGGCCGCCCAGCTATACAAAAAGCATACAACAAGCGAGAAGACGGGGAGCCTGTGAGTGTTAGGCCTCTTCTTTTCCATCCACCTGAACAGCTTCGACACGCCGAAGCCAACAGCTACAGCCACTATAAAGAAGGCTACTATCATTATTATTGTGCCGTAAATAGTGCCCTTGAAGGCCTCGAACCCGTTTTCGGCCGTGGACGTGCCGGACTTTGCGAGGCTGGTCACTATAGACAGAACCACAATGCCTATAACGTCGTCTATTACCGCGGCGGATACTATCGTGGTGCCGAGCTTTGTGGTAACCTTGCCCATCTCCTTTAAAACGGAGACGGTGATGGCCACGCTCGTCGCCGTAAGTATCGTGCCGATGAATATGCACCTGTATATATGTTCGGTTCCTAACCCTATGCTTCCGAAGGGGAGGCTTATAAGGAATCCGAGCAAAAGGGGTACGGCCACGCCCGCGCAAGCTATAAGTATGCTCGCGAGACCGGTGTTTTTAAGCTGCTTTAAGTCCGTTTCCAGCCCTACCGAGAACATAATGAGGATTACGCCTATCTTAGAGAAGATAGAGATAACCTCGTTGCCGCCGTCCGCCGCTTCTTCCAGGACGAACAACGCCTTATACGTTCCGTCCGCCGCGCCGCTTTCGAAGCCTATAAGCGCAAAGCCGCAGAACTCGCCGAAAATGGCGGGCCCGATGAAAAGCCCGGCTATTATATAGCCAAGCACTTCGGGCAGCTTTATCTTGCGGAACAGCAGGCCGAAAAGCTTTGTAAACACAAGTATAATGGCTATGACGGCCATGTAACCTAATGCGTCGTCTACAAAAAACATAAAAATTTCCTCTTAAATACGTTTAAGGGTAAGGGTTGCCCCCTCGCCCGCCAATGTATTATAGCACAAATAAAAAAAATATCACGCGTTTTTCTCCGTTTTTTTTAGTTTTCACAATTATCTTTATTTATATTTTTGCCGCTTTCCATTAAAAATATAAATATTTCGCCCTTTTCACTATTATAT